>CAMKSY010000082.1 GCA_946415545.1 uncultured Pelosinus sp.
CAGCAAAAGGTACAATTTTATGCTGTTAACTTGCAAGAATCTCAAGAAAATATAAGAGGTTTTATGAATAAGCATAATTATACCATGCCCGTCCTATTAGATAAAGATGGCATGGTGGCTAAGCAATTTCAAATTACTGCAATCCCCACTACGATTATAGTGGATAGAAACGGTATTATAAAGCATCGGCAATCTGGGGCGATGACCATGAATCAGCTAGATAGCATTATAAACAGTTTGTAGGAGTTGATATGGATTATAATGAAGTTACGTTAGTAACCGCTTTTATTGCTGGTACCATTTCTTTCTTATCTCCTTGTGTACTACCCTTATTGCCTACGTATATGGCATTTCTGACAGGAGCAGAAGCTGGAAATTTACAGGATAATAATCCTGTTAGCACATGGCCGTTTTTGTTGCGCATAAGTTGTTTTCTAAGTGGACTTAGCTTAGTATTTATCATGATGGGCGCTACGGCGTCTTATTTGGGACAGCTTTTTCTAGATTACCAAGACACGATTCGCCAAATCGGTGCAATCTTCATGGTGATTTTAGGAATTCATTTATTAGGACTTGTAAAAATAGAATGGTTGGAAAGAGAGTATCGTCCGTTATTAAAAAATACCTTTCAGGGGCCGATTGGCGCATTTATTTTGGGGGTTGCTTTTACAGCAGGATGGACTCCTTGTACGGGGCCAATTCTAGCTTCTATTTTAGTGTATGCAAGTACTACTGTGACTCTTAGTCAAGGGGCTTTCTTACTATTTGTCTATTCATTAGGGTTTTCAGTACCTTTTTTATTAATGGCCTTTTTCTTTAAAAACTGTTTTTTCCGGATCAAAATTATTATGAGGTGGCTGCCGTATTTACAAGGCTTATCAGGAGTAATGCTCATTATCATCGGTATAATGCTTTATTTTAATCTCATTCAAAGAGTATTAGGCATCTTTTTAGGATTTGAAGGATTTTAGTCGTAAAAACAACGCAGTAGACTTAGACTATTTCTTATGTGGAAGGAATATTTACAAGACGGGTAGAAATGATACACATTGATAGTGTGGATTGAACAAGGCAACGGAGTTATTATTTCAGGGAGGTGGTTTGGTGAAAAGTAGTATTCTAATCGTTGATGATCTGACTTTTAATCGAAAGCAAATTAAAGCGGTCTTAAAAGATATGCAGCAGATTGAATTTTATGATGCAGAAGATGGATTTCAGGCAATTAAAGAAGTCGAAGACAATGATATTGATTTAATCATATTAGATTTAATGATGCCAGGGAAAGATGGATTTGATGTACTTAGAGAACTAAAGGCTGATGATAAATTTAAAGATATTCCCATTATAGTTTATTCTGGAATGGATAATATAGATAGTGTAAATCAAGCATTAGAATTAGGTGCCTATGATTATTTTTCCAAACCCCTAACATTGGAGCAGATTGAATATGTCGTTCCAGTAAAGGTTAAAAATGCATTGGACAGTTATGTTCAGCGTAAAGCGTTACTACGTATGCATGAAAAGATGAAGTTAGAATTAATGCTGGCAAATGTTTTGCAGCAAACCTTAATAGCAAACTCCAAAGAAGGACCACTGGCTGATATGTATGGTAAGTATCTTTCTTGTGATGAAATTGGTGGGAACTTTTATGAATGTGTACAGTTTGAAGACAGTGTCTGGTTTATTATGGCAGATGTTTCAAGTCATGGAGTAGCTGCAGCTATGATTGCTTCGATGATAAAAGTGGATTTTATGAATTCCATTAAGTATTTGTCTTGTCCAGCAGACGTATTACGTCAGATGAATAATACTTTCTATTCTATGATGCAAGGGGATTATTCTTTCACTGCTGTTGTGGGCAAAAGGCAAGGCAATGTACTTACTTTCGCTAATGCTGGTCATAGCCATCCTATGATTTATTCCCATGAAACAAATCGTGTACATGTACTCTATTCAAAAGATGAGCCTGTCGGTCTAGTGGAGAAGGCGGAATATCATTCTCATAAAATTATAATTAATACAGAAGATATTATTTTTCTTTATACAGATGGATTATTTAATTCTCGGGAACAATATGATATGGAGATGAATTATCAGGATTTAAGCGGTTGTTTTATGAACTATAAGCATATTATTCAAGAGAATCCGGAAGAGTTTTTTAATATCGTGTTACGGCTGTTTGCAGGAATTACAGATGAAAAGGTAATTGATGATGTTTCCTTGATGTTAATTATAATCCACTAGCTTGTGGATGAGTTTAGCTCGAAGAGAATGATAATACAATGAAAAAGTTCCAGGTAACTTTTTTATAAAAAAATAACTTAGCATTGTGTTAAGTTATTTTTTTTTATAAAAAAGTTATCGGAAAAAACTGAAAAATGTGCAAATGGAAAAGGGATTTACCAAAAAATAGCGAATACAATATTTGACTTAATAAAACGTTTAAAAAAGTATTGTTGATTATTCTTAAAAAAATAATTTATTTCCCTTAAGATGTATACAGTGTTTTTGTTCATTTTACTTGTAACTCTACATACCTGTCGTACGAGAATTCTATCTATCATTAGGAGGGGTTAGTTATAAATATTCTTCAATTTAAGGATAGATTTCAAAAAGAATATGGAAGTAGTAGCGATCAGTCAATGCATTGTTTTTTCTCACCTGGCAGAGTGAATTTAATCGGTGAGCACATTGATTATAATGGTGGTTATGTATTTCCAGCAGCCTTATCGTTAGGGATTTATGGTGCACTGCGTTTTCGTTCAGACAACCTAATTCAGCTGAAATCGACAAATGCACCGCTGAAGGTCTCTGTTAATTTAAAAAAGTCCATCGCATTTAATGAAGAAGACCGTTGGGCTAATTATCCTAAAGGAGTAATTAAGCAATTACTGGATGATGGATATTCTTTAAAAGGTTGTGATATTTTAGTTTCAGGTAACCTTCCTGATGGAGCAGGTCTTTCTTCTTCCGCAGCTCTCTTGGTGTTAATAGCCTTTATGTTACGTTATTCTGGCTCAGAGAGCAATATAGATAAGGTTGAATTGGCGAAGTTCTGTCAACAGGTAGAAAACCGATTTATGGGAGTTAATTGCGGGATTATGGATCAATTTTCAGTGGCGATGGGAAAGCAAGACCATGCTATATTACTGAATTGTGATTCTCTACAATATAAATATACTCCTTTTGTTTTAGGAGAATATAGTTTAGTTATTATGAATACGAATAAGAAACGGGAATTAGCAGATTCCAAATATAATCAACGCCGATGCGAATGCGAAACAGTTTTGGGGATTATACGAGAACATCGTCAAGTGGCGAGTCTTTGCCAGGTATCTTTTGAAGATGTAGAAAAATATGTGAAAAATGATGTATTGTTGCGTAGGGCACGTCATGTCATTTCGGAAAACCGTCGAGTCTTATTAGCGGTTGAATTTCTAAGTCAAGGAGATATCACAGGCTTTGCGAATCTTATGACTCAGTCTCATATATCTTTAAAGAATGATTATGAAGTTACAGGCTTTGAATTAGATACAATCGTTGAATGTGCTCTTAAGAAGTGTGGATGTATTGGTGCGCGTATGACAGGGGCTGGATTTGGCGGCTGTGCTATTGCATTGGTTGCAACTGATCAATTAGAAACATTCACAGTGACAGTAACTCAGGAATATAAAGAAAAGACAGGCTTGAAACCGGACTTTTATGTGGCAAGTATTTCAGATGGTGTAAAAGCCATTAACTGTCCTAGGTAGAAGATCAGATATGCTAAGGATTCTCAATATTCCTAATTGCGAAAAAATATCTTCAATAATAAGAGCCGGAAATTGCAGACACGTTAAATCAGGGGATTGTTGGATACTCTGAAATGATTTCAAAATTGTACTAATTCTTGGATCATAAGAATTCTAATGGTGTGCGCCACTAAAGGGTAGGGGATAGAGTGGAAAATGTTATAGCAAATAGTTTTAAATTAGGGAGCAGTAATGATGCATTAACGCTGAATGTGATCCGACGCCAAGGACCCATATCCAGGGTGGAAATTTCCAAAATGACGGGTCTAACTCCGCCGACGGTTACTAATATTACAACGAAGTTATTAGACTTAAGCCTGATAGCGGAAGATCGAATTGGAGAATCCAGTGGTGGACGTCGTCCATTATTATTGAAAATTAATAGCCTGCTGGCCACAATTATAATTGTATACATTCGATCTGAGAAAATGATCGGGTATGTGATAGATCCTGAGTTTCAATGTCAATTAGAGGACAGCAGGAATATTAAAGGTAAAAAAGAAGATGAAATTTTAAGGATGTTGCTGGATATTATTAATGCTTGTCATAAAAGAGCCGTTGTTCCTGTCCTTGCAGTAGGAGTTGTGGTTCGCGGACCAGTGAGAAGAAAAGATGGAATTGCTGTATTTGTGCCTAATATTGGTTGGCGGAATACACCTTTGAAAAGGATTATTGAGGGACATATTGGCTTACCTGCTTTTATTGAAAATGATGTAAAAGCATTAAGTAATGGTGAATATTATTATGGCTCAGTAAAAGATGCTAAAAGTATGATTTTATTAAAAGTTAGTCATGGTATTGGCGGCGGTATTATCTTTAATGGCAGTCTATATCGTGGCATTAATGATAGTGCGGGTGAAGTAGGTCATACAACAATTGACATTGCGGGACCTATATGTAGTTGCGGGAATTACGGATGTTTAGAAGCCTTAGCTTCTGAGAGTGCTTTAGTTGATGCAGTAGCAAAAGCGATTAAGGAAGGACAAAGCTCCATTATTTACGACATGGTAAAGGGCGAGTTGAAAGATCTGGCCCCTGAGGTTATTTATGAGGCCGCAGATGCTGGAGATGAGTTAGCGATCCGTATGTTAGGACAGGTAGCAAGATATTTAGGCATAGGTATTGCGAATCTTGTTAATACTTTTAATCCTGAAATTCTTATAATTGGCGGAGGTATAGTGAGAGGTCGCCGATATATTGAAGATATAATTAGACAAACTGTTGAAGATCGATCTTTTGAAAGCTCTAGCAAGGTTTTAGAAATTAGTTTTTTACTTACGACAACAGAAAATACCCTAAAAGGTGCAGCTGACATTGTATTTGCTGAAATTACGGAATCTATATGGCTGGGTCAGCGATAATTGCTAAAGGTGGCACTATTATAAGACCAAGAGTATTGATTTCTAGGTTTTATAATCTGTATATCCACACTAAATTATTGGAGGAGGGTTAAACTATGAAGAAAAACTGGAAGGGACTTATGATGGCAACGCTCTTAGCTGGGGCATTGGTAGCTGGATGCTCGAACTCAACGCCACCTGCTGCCGATGCAAACAAAGGTGATAAAAATCTAATTGGTGTCGCAATCTACAAATTTGATGACACATTTATGAGTGGTGTACGAAGTGCCATTTCCAAGGCTGCTGAAGGTAAGGCTCAGCTAGAAATTGTTGACAGCCAGAACTCCCAACCAACTCAGAACGATAAAGTTGATTTATTTATTAACAAAAAAGCAAAAGCTCTTGCCATTAATCCGGTTGATCGCAATGCGGCAGGTGTAATTATTGATAAAGCAAAAGCCGCAAATATTCCTGTAGTATTCTTAAATCGTGAACCTTTACCAGAAGATATGAAAAAGTGGGATAAGGTATACTATGTGGGAGCCAAGGCTGAGCAATCGGGAATTATGGAAGGTCAATTAGTCGTAGACTACTTTAAAGCTCATCCGACTAAAGATGGAGTAATCCGTTATGTTATGTTAAAAGGTGAGCCAGGTCATCAAGATGCTGAAATGCGTACTAAATTTGCTATTAAAGCAATTGAAGATGCAGGTTTAAAAGTCGAAAAAGTAGCTGAAGATACTGCAATGTGGGATCGTGTAAAAGGTCAAGAAAAAATGGCTGCTTTCTTAGCAGCTCATGGGGACAAGATTGATGTTGTAATTGCAAATAATGATGATATGGCCCTAGGTGCTATCGAAGCATTAAAAGCTAAGGGCTATTTTAAAGATGGTAAATTCATGCCTGTAGTTGGTGTTGATGCTACTGCTCCTGCATTAAAGGCTTTGGAAGAAGGTACACTTTATGGTACCGTTTTAAATGATGCTAATAATCAGGGAAAAGCAACTTTTAATCTTACGGATGTATTGGCTCAAGGTCAGACTCCTAGTAAGGAGAACACCGGGTATATGATTACTGATGGTAAGTATGTGTGGATTGATTATAAGAAGATTACAAAAGAAAATATGAACGAAGCTAAATAAATATCTTTTTGGATCAAAAATTTTAAAAATGGCAAGGGTTAATGTATCTCAGATCGTACCCCTTGCCATTTTGGTTACTAAGGATAGAAAAATGCCTTTGAGAGAAAGAGAGGCGCTTAATAATGGAAGAATTTGAATTTTTACTTGAAATGAATAACATCTCTAAAGAATTTCCAGGTGTTAGAGCACTTGACAATGTCACGCTTAAGGTTAGGCCTGGTACTGTACACGCTCTAATGGGAGAAAACGGTGCAGGGAAATCAACGCTAATGAAATGCCTTTTTGGGATTTATAAACAAGATTCTGGTGAAATTATTTTAGATCAGCAAAAACTCGAAATACATAATTCTAAAGATGCATTGAATTATGGGATATCTATGATTCATCAGGAATTGCATCCTGTTCCTCATCGAGATGTGATGGAAAATGTATGGTTAGGACGCTTTCCTATGACAGGTTTTGGTCCTTTTCAATTTGTAGACCATAAAAAAATGTATGCTGATACTACTGCTTTATTTCAACAATTGGAAATTGATATTGATCCTAATGCATTGGTGAAAACTCTATCTGATTCGTAAGTTCAGGCGATTGTTTTTGGTAAAGCTGTATCTTTTAATGCGAAAATCATCGTAATGGATGAACCAACATCTTCCTTGACTGGTAATGAGGTGGAACAGTTATTTAAGATTATACGTGACTTACGAAAAAGAGGAGTTTCTATCATTTATATATCTCATAAAATGGAAGAAATTCTCCAGATATCAGATGACGTTACGATTATGAGGGATGGTAAATATATTGGTACCTGGAATGCTTCGGAATTGACTACTGACTTAATCATTTCTAAGATGGTTGGACGTGATCTTACCCAGCGCTTTCCGGAGCGCAGCAATATACCTGGTGATGTAGTGCTGCGGGTAGAAAATCTTACTTCATCTAATGCCCGGTCGTTTAAAAAAATTACCTTTGATCTGCGAAAAGGCGAAGTGCTTGGAATTAGCGGACTTGTAGGTGCTCAACGTACGGAACTGGTAGAAGCAATATTTGGATTGCGCACTATAGCAGAAGGCAAATTTATTTTGAATGGAAAAGAGGTTAAAATTAAGTCGCCGGCAGATGCCAAAAAATATAAAATTGCTTTACTCACGGAAGAACGACGTGTTACAGGAATCTTTCCGGTTTTACCGATCGTCGAAAATACAGCGATTGCTGATCTGAATGGGTATCAAACATCGTATTTCTTTCTTAATGAGAAAAAGATGAAAGAAGATACAGTAAAAAGTGTTGAGAAGCTTAGAATAAAAACACCTTCGATTAAGGAGCTGATAAAGAATCTGTCTGGGGGGAATCAGCAGAAGGTTTTAATCGGACGATGGTTGCTTACTAATCCGGATATATTGCTGCTTGATGAGCCAACCCGTGGTATTGATGTTGGTGCAAAATTTGAAATCTACACGATTATTACAGAGCTTGCCAAGCAAGGAAAAAGCATCATCATGATATCTTCTGAAATGCCTGAAATATTAGGGATGTCGGATCGAATCATGGTAATGTGTGAAGGACGGCTTACGGGCATATTGGATCGAAAGAATGCTACTGAGCGTGAAATCATGCGCCATGCAACCTTATACATGACGTGAAAAAGGAGGTATAAAAAATGAACTTTGATACAAAGAAACTAAATGAGTTCTTTTTGCAATATGCAATCTATGGTGTCCTAATCATTCTTATCGTAGCTATTGCCATCTATAATTCAAATTTTTTATCAATTAATACTCTTCGTGATATTTTAATGCAATCTTCCACCCGGGTAATCATTGCTCTCGGTGCTGGCTTTGTACTGATAACAGCAGGTGTTGATCTTTCCGCTGGACGTGTAGTTGGTTTGGCTGCTGTATTATCCGGTTCTATGCTGCAAATCGCAGATTACTCGAGACGTTTTTTCCCAAACCTGCCTGATTTACCAATCTGGATTCCAATTTTAGTGGCTGTTATTGGTGGTCTGATTGTAGGTATACTGAATGGATGGATTGTGGCTAAATTTAGTGTACCACCGTTTATTGCAACATTAGGTACCTATGTTATGGTTTATGGAATAAATTCGATTTACTTTGATATGAAGCCAAATGAATCACAGCCAATTGGCGGATTAAGACCTGATTTTACAATCATCGGCTCAGGATCAATTGGCACTGGTCCCTATTCGATTCCCTATATCGTTCTGATAGCCTTGATCGTATCTTTTATTGTCTGGGTAATTTTTAACAAAACAAAGTTGGGTAAAAATATGTATGCCATTGGCGGTAATATCAATGCTGCAAAAGTTTCGGGAATTAATGTTGGTCTTAATCTGATTATGATTTATGCAATTGCCGGAGCGCTTTACGGTTTTGCTGGTGTATTGGAGGCTGCAAGAACAGGTGGCGCGACTAACAATTATGGTAATATGTATGAGTTAGATGCAATTGCAGCTTGTGTCGTAGGTGGTGTTTCTACAACCGGTGGTATTGGCACAGTACCAGGTATACTGGTAGGAGTAGTGATTTTTACTGTTATTAACTATGGCTTAACTTTTGTGGGAATGAATCCTTATTGGCAGCTTATTATAAAAGGTCTCATTATTGTCTCGGCAGTTGCAGTGGATATTCGAAAATATATCTCTAGAACCTAAGTGAACCTGAGGGCTAGGAAGCCAATTATATGGGTCTGCAATGAAGAAGCAAAGTGACTGCCAATTGGCAGTCACTTTGCTTTTATTGATTGTATCTACTTATTTTAGCTTATATTCAGAAGGGATTAAAAGAAAAAATGCTGTATTTAGAATTAGCATAAAGGACTTTCTGTTTTCTCTTTTTGGTTATTGGTATGTGCTTCGAATAGTTGTATAACAATTCAGTTGTTATTTCGGGATAGTGTGTACCATCTGGTCTTTTGATCTGATCCTTCGTCATCCATTTTTTGACATCCGCTATGGTAAATTGGATAGGTAACATTTCAGCATCAACTGCTAATTTCATATCTTCAATCAGAGATGCTTCACACAATACAAGAGACTCAGCTTTTTTGCCCTGGTTTAATTCCATAATATAAATTCTCCTTTTCACTAAGGTTCCTTCTATTAATAAATGATACGGATACTGCCATCTTTATATATTTCAATATCATTATAGCTATCGAATATTCTTTTTACTGTATCGCTGCTTACGGTGCCAAGTTCGATGCTGCCATAGATAATCTCATGATAATGATTGAATGTTCCTAGGTTATTAATTGCCATATAACAGTGAGCGTTATTTCGATAGCCTGTAGGCGCTAGCTTTACACCATGTTTTTTTAACCATTCGACGGTCGTCTCGTGATTTGGAAGGCTTCTGGTTAGATAGGCAATCGCATGGCGATCTGTACCGACATGTCCTGCTTTAAAATGATCCAAGCATTCTTGGCAAATGCCTTTAGCTCCCACAAAGGCAATTGCTACCGGTTTATCCTCATAGCAATAAAAACAAGTACCATTATTGTGGCGATGCCATTTATAAATATCTTCAAATGTTTTTTTCTTGCGAAAGGTCATGAACTCAAATCTCCTATATATTTTATAGTATAAACCCCAATGGTGCAGGTGCAATGTTCTCGACCATATTCACAAGTCTAGAATGGTGCTGTACTAGTATACCTGTTTATCTTCATCTTGTATACACGAGTTTCATAAGGAAACAGCGTAATTATGGCTATTTATGAGTATTGCTTAACATAATCGCCATCCTAAAAAATATAAGGAAGGAGATGAGGTATGCAGGAGACTTCTATCTTATTTGCGAATAGTACAAGGAATGATAGTATGAATCCTATTAAACCTATTCAAACTTCTTCTTTCATTATTCTACATTGTTATTCAAAGGTAGTAAACATACTAACTAAGATTTTGCTGGTATAATTATAAAGAAGTAGAAAGCCATTTTTAAGGAGGAAATTAGTTTTGTTAATACCATGGGGATTTCTAGCAGAGGATAGCGAAGAGGCACGTAACCTTGTAGAAAATTTATTGGAGGTTGCCGCTAGCGATCCTCTCATTATGAGTGAAATTATGCGAGGGATATTGCATGAAGATCCCTGTATTAAGATGCAAGCAGCATCTATGGTAGAGAAGGTTACGCGTGTTCGTCCTTTATTTTTGACGCCTTATAGAAGGGTATTACTTAATGAATTCTCGATGATCAATCACCCTGAAGTACGCAGGCAAGTTGCAGTGCTCTACAGTCGCGTTATGTGGGATGCTTGGGAGATGAAACAAGTGGTTGTTTTGCTTAGCCAATGGATTGAGACACAAGAAGATGAGGATAGTGTCAAGGGCTCCATTGAGTCTCTTCATAAACTGGCTATGCAAAAGGAGTGGATTCTTCCTATATTAAGGGAATGCCTAGGGAAGATTGCAAAACATGAAAATCCTAGCATCAGCAGTTTAGCTATTGAAATTCTTCGCTGCACATAGCGTCTTCTAAGTATTGAAGTGGCTACAAATAGATCGACTATTGGAAAGTTTTATGTTATCTGTTTTTTATGCCAGTAAGCAATCGCTTGGCTTTGAATCGTTCCTATCTTGGCTGCCAAAAGGCGCACTGCGTTTAGTTGAAGAGATCTAATCGTTCTATCAGATCTCCAGTAAGAAGACTATTGACAAGAAAATAAATTGCTGTATAATAAAGTAAATGTTGTTATATTCTAGCTGATCAGAGAAGCTGAAGGCTAAAGTATTTTGCTTCTAGCAGAATGCTTTAGCTTTTTTTGTTTTTAAAAATTGGTATTCGCTAGAAAAATAATAAGTAAAATAATCTATATGAAGTTGACTGATCGGCAGACCATGCCGAAGGCAAAGAAAATTCTTTCTGTATAGAAAGGAATTTTCTTTGCTTTTTTTATTAAGTTAGAAAGTAGTATTTTCTAACTTATTGATGCAAATCATTTGCAGATAGTAATGATTATGGAGGCAAGCATATGAGCAATTTTATCGACAGACCACGTTATTTATGTACGATGGGAGGGGCGGTGTCAACTCTAAAAGCACTGCCGAGAGCGATCTCAATTATTCATGCAGCTGCTGGCTGCGGCGGTAATTTTGGCAATGCATTGAACGGCGCTGCTGGCTACTTAGGAAGCGGATATTGTGCTGGGCAGGCATTACCCAGTTCCAATGTTTTTGAAAGAGACATTGTATTTGGTGGTGAGGAGCGATTAGAGGAACAAATTGCTAGTACCTTAGAAATTGTTGATGGAGATCTATATTTTGTTGTTACAGGGTGTATGGTAGATATTATCGGCGATGATGCAGTGTCAGTCGCCAGAAGATTTAATCAGCAGGGAAAGCCGGTTTTTGCCGCTGAAACAGGGGGATTTAAAGGAAATGCCTACACCGGATATGATATTGTTCTGAGTACATTATTCAGAGATTTTGTGGAAAAAAGACCAGTAAAAAATAAAAAATTTGTAAACCTATTCGGTCTGGTTCCCATCCAGGATGTATTTTGGAAAGGAGACTTAAATGTATTAAAAGATTTAATTCAAAAATTAGGATATAAAGTGAATACCTTTTTTGGTGAAGGAGAAACCATTGAAAATTTAAAACAAGCTGGTGAAGCTCATTTCAATATTGTGGTGTCCGATGTCTATGGTGTTAAATCGGCGAAAATATTTGAAGAAATTCATGACGTTCCCTATATTGTTGCAAACTTGCCGATTGGGCCTGCTGGTACAAAGGAATTCTTAGAGACAGTAGGCAAAGCGCTTGGGGTGGATGAACTGCTGGTTTCGAATGTAATAGCAGAAGAAAAAGCCCGTTATTACAGCTATGTAGAACGATTGGCTGATGTCTACAATGATTTGGATTTTCAACGTTATAGCGTAGTGGTTGCAGATGCAAATTATGCTCCAGCACTAACAAGATTTATTGCTGATGATTTAGGATGGCTGCCGGAATTAGTTGTAATTACAGATCTTCTTTCCGAAGATGAGGAAAGGCTGGTCGCAGAGAAATTTACTGCGTTTTCATCCGGTGTCACTCCTAAAGTGGTGTTTGATACGGATACTTCCAATGTGAGCAAACATTTTAATAAAGCATGGCCGCGTAATAATAATAATCGCTATTTTAATGCTTTTAGTCCAGCGTTCGTTTTTGGCAGCAGCTTAGACAGAGAATTTGCCGATAGTCTAGGAGCTGCTCATTTAAGTGTATCTTATCCTATATCCAACCGGGTTGTTTTGGATCGTGCCTATTTAGGCTATAGTGGATCCTTACGTTTAATTGAAGATGTTATAGGATTATTAGTAGGCAGCAGATAAGAGGAGGTTTTAAATATGGATTATATTAAAGAAAAAGCACCACCTGTGCGGGAAGAACGATTGCGGGCTTGTAATGCATATGGTGGATCTTGTGGAAATTTGGTAGAGAAGTCTAAAAAAGGATGCCTGAATGGGATTAAGAGAAAGTTTTCTCAAACCCAAGGATGCCAACTGAATCTAAGTTTGGCAATTATCAATACCATTCGGGATGCTGTCGTCATTGTTCATGGTCCTGTTGGCTGCGGCGGTGCTAGCCTAGCCCAAGCCGGTGTGAATAAAGGGTTTCAAAAATTGCGGGACAGCAATGCCCCAGGGCTCATATGGGTAAATACAAATATGGGGGAAAACGAGGTTGTTCAAGGGGGAGAGTCTAGGCTCCGAGACGCTATATTGCATGCAGAAAAGGAGTTTCGCCCCAGTGCGATTATCATTGTAAATAGCTGCGTACCAGCGATTATTGGTGATGATATCGATGGTGTTGTTGAGCAGGCACAAAAAGAAGTCAAAGCCAAAATCGTCCCTGTTCATTGCGAAGGATTTAAGACGAAGATTATGGCCAGTGCTTATGATGCTGTCTACCATGGCATACTTCGCAACTTAATACCTCATGAGAAGATCATTCAGGATGAAAAAACTGAATTAGAAGCATTGCAAGAAAAGTACCGTGCGAGTCGTACTGTCAATGTATTGAATGTTTCTTCCATGAGCCGTATTGATGAATATGAATTAGTTCGCTTATTGAAAGCGATTGATTTGGAATTAAATATTCTTCCTTGTTATGCTCATCCAGATGATTTTCAAAAAGCCACTGAAGCTGCTTTAAATGTAAGTATTTGTGCTACTCATGATGATTATTTCGTAGAACATTTAAAAGAGAAATATGGTATTCCTTTTATTCTTCGCACGATTCCCATTGGAGTTCAATATACCAATCGATGGATTTTAGATATTGCTAAATTTTTTGGAGCTGAAGAGGCTGCTCAGCGTTTTATCGATCAAGAAGTAAAGCAGCTAGAAGAAGCCATTGCTCCCTTTAGAGCTATATTCAAAGGGAAGAGAGTATTAATTGGCGGTGGTGAAATTCGCGTTGTTGCCAATGCGGAGCTGTTACATTATTTGGGATTTGAGATTATTGGGCTAAGAGCATATCATTATGATCAATTTGCCGATGAAATGCTCGGTGAGCAAGATATTATTAAGCAGATTCCTTTTAATGTTGCAACAGGTCAACCTTTTGAGCAGGCAAATCTAAATCACAATTTAAAGCCTGACTTATATGTTGGTCATGTGAATACGAATGTGTGGGCTGCCAAACAAGGAATTCCAGTAATACCCTTGTTTCACCAGAGTCAACTATTCTTG
>CAMKSY010000083.1 GCA_946415545.1 uncultured Pelosinus sp.
TCGTCGTTGTCGGAAAAGCTCCTAAACCTAACACCTTATTTTGTGCCGCGATCCTGTCAGCAAAAAACTCGGTTCTTTCTATGGGTGCCACATTGCCGATGCGTTCACGGACTTTGACGTCCACGATTTGCGGCGAATGCTGTTTTTCAGCAAAAATCCTTTGATTGCTTTCCAACATCGCTGCTATATTTTTAGCGTTATCACCTGAAAACAGCGCGGCCAACTCCGACAGTTCTTGCAGCTTTTCCACCGAAAAGCTCAACCACGACTTTATATCTTGAGCAAGTTGCTTTTCCTGCGCCAAAGAATAGGGAACATGCTGCAGTGAACAACTGGTAGAAATGACAATGTCTTCTTTCCTGATTTTCAGCTCGATGGCTTTGAGTAACTCCAATGTCTCACGATAGTCGTTTTTCCAAATATTCCGTCCATCGACAACACCTGCAAATAGTTTTTTGCCATGTAAAGAATCCAATGTAGCCAGGTTTTCCTTGCCATAAACAAAATCAAGGCCAATCCCGTAGATTGGAACATCCGCCAATGCCGCTACCGCTTCTGCCGCATGGTCAAAATAGGTCATTACGATTAGCTTAAGCTTATCACTTACAACCGCCAGTTCTTGATAGCTAGAGCACAGTAATTCGATTGTCCGCGGGTCAACATCCTTTACGGTAACCGGTTCATCGAACTGGATATAAAGCTCATCGTCAAGCTCTGCCAGCTTTTCCAGCAGCGAAACGTAGCAAGGCAAAATCTTGGGCAATAACTCCAAAGTATTCTGATTACCGTCCACCCGTTTTGACAGCGTTAAAAATGTTATCGGACCAATAACATTAATCTTTGTTTTAATCCCACATTCCTTAGCTTCTAAATATTCATTAATTATTTTATCCGCGTTTAATGCAAACTCCATATCCCCGGAAAGTTCTGGTACAATATAGTGATAATTAGTATTAAACCATTTGGTCATCTCCATCGCGACAGCATTTTTATTGCCGCGCGCCATAGAAAAGTAACGTTCGTATTCGTCTTTACTATCTCTAAATCTTTCCGGAATCGCGTTTAACATGACGGCCGTATCCAGCATGCCATCGTATAAACTAAAATCGTTGCTGCTAATAAAAGAAATGCCTGCCTCTTTTTGCAGCAGCCAGTGTTTTTGGCGCAAATCCCGCGCGACACCGACAACTTCCTCTAAGCTGTTTTTTTGCTCCCAGTACCCTTCAAGAATTTTTTTGAGTTCCCTTTGCTCCCCAATTCTCGGAAAACCCACCACATAAGTGCTTACCCCTGCGTTCAAAATAACTCCTCCTTTTTTGTTGACGCGACAAAAAATTAGCAATTACCATGGTAATCGGACTCCGGAATTGCCATTACGACCTTCCGATACCGTAGCGCGACTGTGTCCGGTTCTCACGGACTTCCCCATCTTGCGGCAATTGCTTATTAGGTTATTAACTATTTATCCATCGTCATATCGGAAAAAAATTACCCATCTATGACTTTCCTTGCTGTCCATACCTTTTGTCAGTATAGCATAGGAAAAACAGTATAGGGTAACACATAAATTTTATAGTAATATATAGTTTTTACCTATAACCTATTCTTGCAATGGAAAACGCTATGCTTGTATTGCTGCCTTCAATTGATAAGTCATAGTTACGGCTGCAAAAACGCACTTACATGTGTTCGTTAATGATCCGAATTAAATCTTCCCCCGTAAAATCACAGATTAAAATCTCCTTGTTAAAATATTTTTCCAGGTCATCAACAGTGACATCATCCAGCATTATATTTTCATCACTCTTAAACATATTCTTAGGCATTATTATATAATCGCAAACGCTCTCCGGCTGTATCTGTTTCATAACATCCTGTCCGGTCAACAGACCGGCTACGGTAATAGTCGGACCAAAAAAATCATTTATAACTTTATGAACATTTATTTTGATGCTGTTATTTTTTTTCTCAATAGCCTCCGCAGCCCATACGATTTCTTTGTAGGCGGAAACACCTGTAACCAAGCTGAATGATCCGGTTCCTTTCCCGTTAAGCTTTTTGAGATTTTTTGTAATACTATCTCTAAAAAACCGGATCATTCCTATACCATCTTCAATTTGCTCAAAACCTCCGTAAAATTCAGTATCCGGAATTTCAGTCCCGGAAAGCACATAGAATTCATCCGCCAATCTAATAAAGGGTGTTCCAATTTGCCTCAATGCCTCTTTCTGAAACTGACTTATATTGTCAAGTTCTGCTTTAGCACTATGAGCATCATATAAGGCTATATCTTTTAGGTTTTTCCTAAACTTAGTAACCCCAACCGGTACTGCCGCAACATTTTCAATCGACGGATATAGTTTATAGAGATCCTTTACTGTTTTTATTAATTCTTCCCCATTATTATAGCCAGGACACAATACGATTTGACAATTCATGATGATCCCTGCAGCCGCTAATTGCTCCAGTCTTTCATAAATATTTCCGGCAAATCTGTTTTTAAGCATCTTTTTTCTAAGCTCAGCATTGGTTGTATGGACCGAAACATTGATCGGACTGATTCTGTATCGAATAATTCTTTCGAAATCATCATCAGTCATATTGGTTAAGGTTACAAAATTGCCTTGAAGAAAAGACAATCTTGAATCATCATCTTTAAAATACAGCGTTTCTCGCATGCCTGGCGGCAACTGGTCAATAAAACAAAACAGGCAATTATTATGACAGCGTCGAGCTTGATCTATTATTCCATTTTCAAACTCAATGCCTAAATCCTCATGATAATCTTTTTCAACTTCAAGAGTCCAAATCTCTCCATCTTTCTTTTCTATTTCAACCTCTATATAATCATCTGCCATTAAAAATTTATAGTCTATTATATCTTTAACCTCAGTTCCATTTATACTGAGCAAGCTATCTCCGACTTCGACCTCTAATTCTTCGGCAATACTACATCTTATTATCTTTGATATTTTATTGTTCATTTTTCAATCCCTTTTGAATATTTGTTTAGACCCACAGTCACAAAAAAAGCATCCTAATAATAAATCCCGGCCGATTAGCCGGGATGAACAGATTTATGACGCAAATCCCATTCCTGTCATCGCAGGTCAATAGGCGATGGCAACTAGTCAGTTATCGTAGCTATATAAAGCATCTATCCTAACATTCACACTTATTATTACAATACCTGCCACAGATTTGCTTGTCAAGAAATCATATTGATTTTCGGTTGAATATATATCTTAAAATACCGTTGCAAACAGTCAATTAGAAATAATCTGCCGTCTTAATCAAGTTTCGTGACTAACATTCCCTGTGGTACAAAACCTGGGGGCAGGTTACCTGGAGAACCCATTCCTGTATGATTGAGTTGCTTAGATTACACTCATACAGGAGGAAAGGACATGCCCCAAATGGTCGATATTGAGTATATCAGTAAAAAGCATTTTATTAGCCCTTCAAGTTCTGAAATACCTAAATATAACCTATCTAAAGCAAAATCCCGTCCCGTAATGAACCCATATAAAGATATTATCCGAGAATGGTTAAAATTAGATAAAACCCAACCTAAAAAGCAACGTCACGCTGCCCGCCGTATCTTTAATCGGCTCTGTGATGAGGATGGTTTCACTGGAAGTGAATCTTCGGTAAGGAGCTATGTCAGCAGTAAGCGTCTAATAAGTCAGTGTATGGAAACTTCCCTAATTCAATGAGATAATTCTCTAAATTAGAGTTTTTCAAGTTTACTCGAAAAACTTCAAAGGAGGTTTAGAGTTTTTAGAGTATATGGGCATGATCATGTTTTGATACTATCGGAAAACATTATCTATCTTATACTTAGCAAACTCAGATGCTGAATAGTATCCTTTGTCTGCAATAGCTGTAATACTTTTAACGCCTAATTCCTCCTACTAATGCTGCCCGTTCTTTCCGTCTCCGGATGCCTCGGTGCTGTAGACCTATATGGATAACTGGAATTTGCTTGCTCTGGGCGGTGCTTATGGTTCATTTCTAAAAATTAATCCTTTCTAAATCTAGGATTAGTCATTAATTATATCTTTTCTTTCTCTGACGATACTGGGGATTTCAAAATATTTTCTTACTACCCTACTTACTCCTAGTGTAGACATATCCAAAACCATACACTTTGGCCCAGTCTGCTTCAGTTTCTTCCCTGGCCTTTAAAATCTTTTCAATATTGGCATCGATCATGTCACATTGATAAATGACAAAAGCTTCTGGTGTTTTTGGAGTAACAGGCGACCCATACTCCAGCTTGCCATGGTGGGACGCCACTATATGCAGTAGTTTTAGGGTGGTTTGCCAATCTAAATCCACATCTTTAGCCAGATCCCGGAGCAGGAAACTCCCAATGATGATATGATCTAGAAATTGGCCTTCATCGGACATCTCGAAAACCCCATCATTCCACTGATAGCTTATTATTTTCCCCAGATCATGTAACAGGCTACCCGTGATTAAAATGTTCTTATTTAGACCCGCCTCCCACATGGCTAACGCCCTTTCGGCAACTCGTATGCTGTGGTGCAGGCATCCTCCGACTGTGGCGTGATGATGAGTGATCGCGCCGGGAGCCTCGCTTAACTTATTTTCATATTTAGATTTAGTCTGCTCTAAAAGTTTCTGTAGTTGAGGATTATCTACCTGGGCCATGAGTAGATCCCATCGACTCCATAATTCTTCAACGGAATAAGGACAAACAGGAAGGAATTGCTTGGGGTCATATTCATTGGGCGCAGCTGGGCGAAAACTTGTCACGGTTAATTGAAACTCTCCTTTGTATTCTCCTACCGTGGCCTGTATGTATAAAACCTTAGCTGTTGGAGTCTCCCCGCTGTAGTCCCAATGCTTTCCCGAGATTTCCTTCTGCCCATCTGTTAATAGGAAATTGATATAGGACTTGTCGCCGGATCTGGTTTTGAGTACTTGGGCAGATTTAACTGCAAAAAGTCCATCTATGTGACTATTTAGTAATAGGTTTTTAAGTAATCCCAATCGTTGAATCCCCCTGAGTTTTAAATTACTCTTTCAACAATACCAATTATTCAAGAAGGCATGGTTCTTTAACCCAGTCCGATCATAGTCGGGCTAACCTATCATAGGCTGTAAAGGGCTCTCAATAATCTCTCTTTTTAACCGTTCAATCTTTAGGCTGTTTCATTATTTTTTACATTTATTTCCTGTTATTTGTTTTAGCCAGTTAGTTTAAATAATCCATATTCCCTATCAGTCTCGACTCTTATTGCATCGTTTACTTTCAATTCTCCTGCATGTATTCCGACTCTTGTAGCCAATGAAAAAGTATTGCTTAAAATAGCAGAGGTTGGATATTAGTTCAGACTTATGGTGCTGTTGTTGCTATTCCCAGGACTGGTAGATATGTGGACTTATTGTAGGAACAATAATATTTGTTTTATATATAGGAGACTTAGAAAATCGTAAAGAGTGGTCTTTATTTATGTTTGGGTACTTGAAACTATCAAAACCTATAAGCATGAGTTCCACATTCTTCCTGCAAGAAATTATTAGCTAGCTTAAGAGCAGTTTCTTCTATTAAAACTGGAACTTCCTTCATCTTTAGGTTTGCAATTCTTGTATAACTGTTCTTCATTGTAAATCTACAATATCCAGAATTGGGGTTTCTTTTGGTTGACACAAATCTATTTTGAAATTAAAAATTCTATCTTTGTATTTAGAACTATTCAATCATTGTTTAATCAGTCACCTGTTTCTTTTGGCTCTTTATTAATTGGTGGTATAGTTTCATAAATCGCTTCCTTAATATTGGGAACCTCGAAAATCATTGGCGTAGTAGATCTAAATGCCTTGCCCATTGCTATTGCTGTTTTAAATTTAAGTGTAGGCAACACACCAAGAAAGTCACTTCCCATATAATTAGATAGAAAATCACTGCTTGTTTTATCAAGTTCTTGGAACGAGATTATTGAATTGCATTGAGTGAGAACGGTTTTTGAAACATTTGCAGTTCTCTGTGCAATGACGATAAATCCAATATTGTATTTTCTTCCTTGTAACGCTATCTGCGCAATGCTATTAACCGTCGCCTTTGAAGCAAAATCGGATACACCCATTGAATTAAGTTCCGGCACTATTGTATGGGCTTCCTCTAAAACAACACAAACTCTTTTATTAAAGTTGCTCTTGGTTTTCGCTATTTTGAATAACACCCAAAAGAACCATTTGGTGTATTCGAGAATATCAGAACTGTTGGAAATATCCGGCAGCTCAAAAATCGCCTTATTTTTATCGCTTTCTAAAAATATTTTTATTGAATTGTAAAAAGATGTTTTAATAATTTTTTCGTTATCCTCGATAATCTTCTTATTTTGCTGATTGGCAAACTTTGCTTTTTCATTTGCAATAGCTTCTATTGCTATGAATGAAGTATCTGCGTCTTTATTTGAGATAATAGACTCAATATTCTCGAAACGTGTTTTATACTCTCCTGTTAAGTCTACAATAATTACTTTTGTAGTATCGGTAGCAATTTGACTAATTAGGTTTCTCGTAAACACAGATTTGCCAGAACCTGTAACGCCTAAAATCGCTATGTGGTGTGTTACAGCAGTTTCCTTATTGATAATAACAGGATAGTTAGTGTTAGGAATATATCCAACATTATACTCATTATCTTTAACCTTTGGTTCTGAAATGCTGGATGCCAAGAAAATTGGCGTGTTAATACTTGGGACCCATCCAAATTGTTCAAATCGACTTCTCTCATCGCTCCACTCACCCAATTGAATTGCCTCACCTACAATAAAACTCGATTCATTCTTGTTTTCAAGTTGCTCAACTTTTGTAATACCTTGCACAACTTGATACAAAACCTTGTGCTTGCCAATAGATAATTCAATCAGCTGCCCTTCGCTTATTTGAACTTTAGAGTTATAAATAAACTTAATCTTCTCTATCAAAGAGTTCTCCGAAACTATCCCAATAAATCTTTTCAAATAGTCAGTCTCTTGCGGTGGCGTAATTTTATAAACAACATCGGGGTCACACTTTTGTAAATCATTTGTAAATAGAAAATTGATTTCTTCCGTGCATAAGACTTTGATCCACTGTTCTTGGTCAAGTAAATATACATCCAGTACTAGTCCCTTTCGTTTTCTCTTGTCAATTGAATATTTAAATTCTACAAAATCAAAGATACTAATTGGCATTTTTCTATTTTCACCCAACTTGACTAAGAAAGTATTTTTTGATTGCACTCCAAAAATTGTACCAATAGCATTTTCATTTGATTCATTAATTTTTCTATTAAATAATTCTTCAATAGTAGCCGCTAAGGTAGGAATATTGAGAATCATAAAGACAATCCAAAACCAAAGCAAAGCGTTGAACTCGGAAGAATTTATAGTATATTGGCGAATTCCACCCCATAGGAAAAACGCAGAGAAAATGACTTCGGGTTTTCCAATTTCCCGATTTAGACGTGAGACAAATTGTACCTCTTTACATTCCTCTATCAATTTATCCTTACGAAGCCACATCAGTATATAGCTACTTACAACGAGGTAGAAAACAAAGCCAATAAATATCCAAAAAATAAAATCTCGCCCATCTTTAGGCACTAAGAGCAAAGATAGCGCAGCAGTAATACTATTCACAAAGATATTTGAGTCCTTTGAAAAATGAGGTTGATCAATTAACGATAACAGTACCAGTAAAAGTAATCCAGCTGTAAACCAAAAATCATTTATTGCAAAAGAAAAATCTCGATTAATAAACCATCCTACCGTTAATAGTGTGATAATGGATAGCACCATCAAAGTTAATCTGTATTTTTTGCTCATTCTACCCCTCTTTTTAAATTTTTAGTTTTCCACTATTTAGCGTAAAATACTGTTCGTCCTAGGTCCCATTATAGACATTGTTATCTCCTTCTAAATAAGTGTAAACACTATTGGGAAGGAGGCTGATCTTATGATTGAGCAGCTCTCCGGATTTCTTAATCAGGTACTTGATGTTTTTTCCATGCAGTTCCTTATTGATGGAACTTAACTTAAATCCGAGGGTATGAACCATTTCATTGATCAATTCCATGTTATTCATAGTAGAATTACTCCAATTCTACTAACGAAAAGATCCATACTTCTCCATAGTTTGAAATATATATGAACGACCGGTACTGTCTGGATGAAGACCAATGTATCATGGCTTTCACCCTAATAACACTATCTCCATACGCATAGTCTTTGGAAGATTAGTTATTAATCACCTTTTAACTCATCCACGTTTTATTCCAATTATAGCCCCCCATGTGGCGGCACCCGTGCCACACCATCAAATAAATGAAAACCAGACTGGATATACTTTTTACCACGGCATAGGTCGAAATGTCTTGGTGCGATTGAGCCCGATGTTATAGACTGATTAAGGCTTCCTGCTTGCACCACAAATTGTTGCCATGAGCACGCAGGGTAGATTAATACATTACAGGAAGCCCGCCATAAATTGAATCACTGGAGGTCTTTCAATGAATGTTATTTACGAGCCCCAGAAAGCCTCAATGGAAGGTACTGGTTGAAAGGGTTTTTATGCGTGACTAGCCTGCAATTTCTCGTAGAACTGCTTAGGATAGTTTAGGCCTCGTCCTTAGTACATTTATTTTGCTGAAATTCCTGCCGGAGATTAGTGACCACCTCCATAGCTAATTTTGCGAATCCCTCCAGTCGCTCTATACGACCCTCGATACGTTTTCTTTCTTCCTCACCCGAATCAAATGCTTTCAACATACTGTCCTCTTTAGCAATCACGCGAATTAGGGAAAACTCGATACCCTCGTCAGCGCCAGCCGCCTCAGCAAGACTGACCCACTCCACGGACTTATTGAGGGCGTTTTGTGCGGCCTGAGTTAGGCAGTAGCGAATGAGAATTTTTGCTGAATAGTCCAAGCCATCAATAAGCTTTAGCCAGCTTTTCGTCTCGTCATTTTCTTCAGCATCGTCAGCAACGGCTCTTACCGAACGAAAATACCTTGGTGTGTCATCTTCGGGATCGAGGCTCTCAAGGGTTTGTAGGAGCGGCTCGAGTTCCTCAAACGGACGTTTGCCGCCTGGTAACGTGTGCCGATGCTTCCAAAGATTTAAGATTGCGTCACAACAGGCTCGCATTTTTGGTGGTCGCTCTTCAGCGTTGGCTTTCTCCGTTTCCTTAATCAGCCCCGCAATGTAGTGGGCCATCCATCGTCCGAGAGTATCCACAGACTGATCGAGGCCAAGCTCCTTCGTCATTTTCCTGCCCAACTCAAGCGTTGCTTCACAACGTACTGATACTGCCGTCAGACCTGATGAGGAATAGTCGTGCACTTGGCGGGATAAATCCGATGTCATCATCATTACTCCTTTCCCATCGAGAGTAGCGGAGACGCCGTTCAATTTCTATTTCCACGATTAGATCCATCTCCACTTTACGCAAGATTGACATAATGAACTCGAATGATACTTGAAAACGAGTCCCACTTTCATGCTTCGTTCTATCATCATCTTTCTCGTGAAAGTGTCCCCATATTTGGGACCAAGCGACATCAATACAATCGCCCTGTACAAACCATCGTCGATGCTCGACGTCAGAGTTTAGCTTCATGAGATCGATGATATAAGCGGCCGGTTCTGGTGGCGGATACCTAATAGCTCCAGCCCACGGGTCTTGTTCATCTAACCTGCTATCGCGAGATCGCTCGACTATCAAACCCTTGAGTTGAAAGCCATCAAAGTCGATTTGTAAATCATCATCGGCATCTGGAATTCGATAATCGTGCGGGTTGTCTACACTCTGCAAGGCCCTCAGTAGCGCCATCGAACGATCAGACGAAACGAGCGCGCTGTAAACATGGATGGACTCCTCTCGATGTCCCGAAACCCATGTCCAACGGCCCCAAAGATTTATTCGGCCGTCAGGGGCTATGAGAATCCGATCAAAGTCATTTCTTGCGATAGACCAACGCCAATCGTCCGTTTCCTTTTCATCCTTCCAAGCCGGTCTTTCAAGCGGAATTGGATCGCGACGATCTGCCAGCCAACCACTGTCTTGACGAGAAAGATCATGGCGGCTTAGCCAATTATAAAACTCATCCTCGGAATCATCGGGGTCATGATGTACGGGCGTTGTTGCCAGAAGCTTCCCGGCTACCACCATCATTGCATGGTAAGAAAGATAGAACCGTAGTTCGTCTACACGCGGATATGAGCTGTGAGAGTGCTGGGTTTCCATATCCCTGAAAATCTTTCGACGGTGGCGCTCATCTTCATCCCATCGGTTACCTCCAGATAGCTGCCATTCGTTTCTAATCACGCGCAACGCTTCACGTTCGATGCTGGCTTGCGACTTGGCAAAACATCTACCAAGAGGAGCAAACCAGTATGGGCCTATATCGATGCCAAAATAGTACCGATCTTTATCGCCTTCAGTGTCAGTCTTATTTTCAACATCAGTTTCCCCGTTTTTGAAACGCTGATAAGACTTCGATTCGACAGGGAGAAAAGGCGATGTATTGACAACCACGAGTCGATGTCGCAAATCAGCCTGGGATTCCAAGAATCCTGCATCCAACAAAGAAATGATCGCTCTCTTTGCAAACTCTCGGATGAGGACATGAGGCTCTCCTGCAAACACTTGCTTGATGAAAAAGTCAGCATAAGTGGCAACGAGATTCGGACGATCTTTTGCGACACGGGCCAATCCGATCAATAACCATTGGCGGGCGTGCAGCTTATAAAAATGCAAGCGAGCGTCGTAAAAAGCATCAGCTGAGGCACCGTTCGCTAGCATCATAAGGTGCTTGAGAACATTTTCGTGTCCAAGCATGCATAGCGCGCGAACTACATGCGCAGCTTCCCAGCGCAAACTTGCCCGCGGAGCTGCAAGGCAACCCCAGATGTAACCGCCGACTGAGCCTTCAATCTCGGCAGGTGGTTCAAGTTTGGCCGACCATGGTCCATCGCCATCGGTATCCTCTAGAAGGGGCTCAAAAAGATTGAGGCCGAACGAAAGTGCCTCTAGCGCTTCGCTTTCCGTGAGCTTTGGTGCAAGGAGCCCTACCATCGTGAACAAGCGGCTCGCACCAGCGACTTCGGTCGCTTCGCCGATGGCAGTTAAGACCACATCAACCGCTTCGCCTTCAGGAATTCCAGACAAATCACACGCAGTCTTGAGAGGAAGTATTTCATAGTACCGGCTCTTTGTAATTTCCATGCAGTATCGACGGCAGAACACTTTGAAAGTCTGGGCAAGGGCCGACTTGACTGAAAGCCGGCTTTTCCAGTTCTCAGGGAGTTGTTTAAGAAAGATGCGTAAATGATAGAGATCAAAATTGGTTACACCTACAATAGCAGTGATAAATTCAGCCTCATTACCGACTTGCACGCGGCGGTATGCTTCTTCAAAGAATCGTTCATGGTAGTACGGCGGCTCTAAATCTTTAAACCGTCGATGTGCCCGCGAAATATCATTGGCGATACTTAGATTAATATCCTCAAAGACTGCGTCCCAATCACGCTCGTTTTTGCTTTCTCGATCCGCAGCACGATTTATACCGTAACTATTCTTATCCGACTTGCTGGATTGTTCTTCGCGTTCACTCAAGGCTATCCGTTCATCAAGTTCTGGGGGCGCTATGCCGTACCCGTCCAAGATGTTCTTGAGTTCACTCCATCTTCCAACACTCTGCCGGTCCAGTTTCATGTAACTGTAGGTAAACTCTATCACGGCTTCCTTTTCAGACTTGTTTGCGCAGGCCGCTAAAACGTTCTTGAGCAAGGGAGGCTCGTTCCATTGGGCGCGAAATCCGATCAAGGCCAAAGCAACTTTGGGGTCGAGGTAGCCGCGTGCAACGAGGAAGTTGACCGCAATTGGCAATATCCGTTCCGCCCGCCCAAAATCTCGGTCCCGCCAACGGCTAAGGATCGCAAGAGATGACTTCCCACATAGACCGGAAATCGCTTCGACAGTGGCTTCCCAATCAAAATACTTATCTCGGGCGACATAGTCGTACGTTAACTCCGCACAACGCGCGAGCCGATAAGCAATCACTGGGTCTGGTCTATCCCGAGAGGCAGCGCGGTCAGCCAATTCCAGGAGCGCCCCCCATCGATCCAAGTTCTCATCGCCAATCTTACTTGCAACTTCCACGGCCTGATTGAAATAGGCGGCTGCTTCCGAGTGGCTTACCATCAAAACCGCCCTTGCTAGTTCGACGTAAGTGTCAGACTTCGACTCTGCATCTTCGCGCGCATTCTGGAATACACCGAAGGCTTTGGCAGCATATTCAAACGCACGCGCCTCCAATGAGAGCGATCGGGCTGCTAATCGCGCAAGATGTATAAACGTCGTGGTGAACAATGGCTGATTTAGACTGGAGATCCACTGATCAAATTCATCGATTAATTCACCATCAGCGCTTCCTACTGTCAGCAAGACATCAAACCAAACCCGAGCAATTTCATTGAATGTATCCGGCTTCCCCCGGTATCTGAATCTTTCTGCTTTTGCGGATGTGACGTTCGTTTCGGTGATTGCGTTCGCAAGGGTTGCAGGCGACATTCGACCGAGGAAGGCTGCAACCCATAAACGGTGCCATGGGAGGAGAGAACCGATGTTTTCTTTAAATTCCCGCACATCCTGAGATTCGGAGTAGGACATTGGAGCTTCCATTTCTTTACGCAATTCATCATGTGCCAAATCAATTAATTTAAGTGATTGATTGCTAAGTGCTGCCCGAAGGGCATATGCACGAAGCAGAGGAAACCGCTGCCTGTCATAGCGAGACGAAAGACTTCGTGGAGGCGATGCAGGCAAGTAGCGTGTCAGGAGCAAGATCAGTGTGTCATCCGTTCCAACCGATAGCTTATATGCAGCTTCCACTAGTGCGGTGACTGCCTGGATAGTGGTTCCTTCACTGTCCCAGCTACTACCGTCTTTGAGCTTAATTCGTGGATTCAAAGCCAAGCGAAATGCACGCTCCACAACACTCTTTGGCGGTACTCTATGGACCTCCCGTAATTCCAATGTAATCGCAAGTATGAGACACAGGTCATTTCCCGCGGCTAGTGCAAGCTCATTAAGGTCTTGATAGCGGCCATGATCGATGAACCTTTCTGCGAGGATTCGTCCGACGCGAAACGAAACCTCACGGGGGCGCCATCTCCGTAGTTCATGTGCGCAGTTATTAGCGCCGTGGATGTTGAAAAAGGCGGTCGCCATCTCAAGGATATCGTTATCCGATACTTCTTCCCTTTGCCGTTCCTCATGAGAAAGCTGACTCCAATTTCGCAGCCATTCGCGGGCCATCCGTAGTCTGGAGTGCGCGTCACCCAACAGCTCTCTCCGTCCGGAAAGTAGCGCGGCTTCATAAGCGTGGTGGGAGCCGACCCAACCCGAGCCAAATGTCCTTCGCGAGACGAGTTCATGAATACGGTCACTTTCCAAGAAGACCGAAGCCAAGTCTGTATTCTCTTGTAGAAGCTTGCGTTGCCGTTCATCACCCGCGCTTTCGCCACCAGCCTTCAGTGCCAGTTTTGCTGCGTCGGTGTAGCGCTTCGCGCGTAAGCTTGCCTTAAGGGCAAATTGAAGCCGTTGCAGTTCAATGTCTCGCCTTTCAACAGGGCTGGTACTCGGTAGCGCTTGAGAAGACAGAGCGAGCGCTATAAGCTCCGCAAACTGACCCGCCTCCAGCATGAGCTGTGGCAATGCGGAAGCTACATAGGAGCTACTTTCCGCAAGCGTCTTCAAACTTGCCACGAAAGCCGCCAGATCGCCTGCTGTTGGCTTGAACCTATCTCTGAACCAAGTCTCAGCGGGCTCATCGAAGAATTGAATCGAGTCACCCGTGACAAGGAGCGGACGCCCGAGATCGAATGCGAAACTCTTGATCGCAGCCTCATTGACCCCCGACATTGACG
>CAMKSY010000084.1 GCA_946415545.1 uncultured Pelosinus sp.
GGGCAATTGGCAAATGGGGTATTAAAGTAACTTTTGGTATTGGTTCTACGTTTATTTGTCTCGGAACCCTTTGGATGTCTTTGATTGCGTCGCAGCCTTGGCATTATCTGATTGGCTTTGGAGTGCTGATTGGCACAGGTATCGGCTTTGGCACCATCGTTCCTTTGTCAACGGCTG
This sequence comes from uncultured Pelosinus sp., assembly GCA_946415545.1. Taxonomy (GTDB): domain Bacteria; phylum Bacillota; class Negativicutes; order DSM-13327; family DSM-13327; genus Pelosinus. The sequence goes on from CAMKSY010000084.1 coordinate 178, forward strand.
TTATCCGTTGGTTTAAGCGTTATCGCGGCAGAGCAATGGCTGTCACCATGACAGCCTCAGGTTTTGCAGGCTTCATTGGAGCACCTCTAATGAATAAAATTTTGGCTGGTAATGGAGGTGATTGGCGGCAAGCATGGTTAATCGTTGCCGGTATTGCTGTTGCAGCTGGAGTTATTGCCTATCTTTTTGTAAAAGAACGCCCGGAAGATTTGGGACAACGGGTTGATGGTGAACTGGATGAAGTACCATCTGCTCAAAATACTACATCCTCAGAGTTGTCGACTAAATATGCATGGACACCAGCAGAAGCATATCGAACTAAATCATTTTGGATGGTTGTTGTTCCATTGCCTGCCAATTTCCGTTTATGTTCTTTACCGCTCACTGGATTCTTCATCTTAGGGGCGTGGGGATAAATCCCGCTGATGCTGCCATGGCTATGGGGCTGTTTACCATGGGGGGGATCGCCGGTCGATTAATTGGTGGCTGGCTAATGGATAAGATGGCTGCTCGTTTTGCCTTTATGTTAGGGATTTTATGTTATTTTATTGGCTCTTTCTTAGCGATTAGTGTTACGGCAAGTACTCTCTTACTTGCTTATATTGCGGCAATACTGTATGGTGCCGGATTTGGCTGGACATTTGTTTGCTTAAACACTATGGTTGGAAACTTCTATGGCGCAGCTGCCTTTCCAAAGGTAAATGGGACAGTGTTATTATTATCAGCAATTGCTTGCTCACCTGCCGGTATCGTCGGTGGAAAAATATTCGATGCATTTAAAAGTTATACTCCGGCATTTCAATTGAATGTTGCTATTTGTGTAGTCGGTATCATCGCATTGTTCTTTGCCACAATGCCCAAAATGAAAAGTACAAATAGCGGGCACTCAATAAAAAGCTAGCTCTAAGGCGTTATCACTTGCTGTTGGTTTAATAATATTAGGAGAGTGCAAGATGAAAAATATATTGAGAAAGGCAATCTTACCTACAATGGTCGCAATGACCATTACGGCCACTACTTACGCAGCATCCTTTATTGATGTTCCCAAAGATCATTGGGCTTATGCATCCGTTAATCAACTGGCTAAGGCTGGCTTAATTGAGGGGTATTCAGATCAATCTTTTCAGGGCGATAAGACCATAAGCCGCTTCGAGATGGCGATCCTAGTAGGTAAGGCCATTGATAAGTTTGAAAAGGCTGATGAGGCTGATAAAAAAGTAATTGATCGATTATCTGCTGAATTTGCCGGAGAATTAAATCGCATGGGCGTACGCATAGCTAAGGTAGAAGCAAAAACCAATGTATGGGCTGGTGGTGAAACACGGTTTCGCTATGTAGCCAATAATCCTCAAGTTTCTGGTGGGAAAAAACTTCACGGTTCAGATAGCTTCCAATTTCGGCAACGTGTAAAATTATGGGGAACCATTAATGAAAAGACATCATGGTTCGCACGCTTGACGGCAAGTGGCCAAGCGGGCAATTACAGCAATGCAAATGGTCCTGATGGTACAACTGCAGGGTTTGATGCCTTTGCCATAACGGCAAAAAAACAACTTGGTTTTGACAGCATTCGTATTGGTCGTTTTCCTTTCGATAGCTTTGGTGCTGGATTAATGGGGAAAGCGATTGGCGTTGATGGTATTCGCCTGGATAAGAAAATGGGTGATGTTTCTTTTATTGGTGCTGTTAATAATGTCAAGCCGCTAGCTGACTTAGGTACAGGAACAGGCACTAGTGGGGATGCCAAAACTCTCAGTAATGCACAATTGGGTTGGAAAGTATCTGATAAACTGTCGTGGCGGGCAGGGTATTACTGGGCGGATGTTCCTGGAACGGCAACGGCTGCTGGAACTGGCTCCATGAATGTGGGACTGAATGGAGGATTTAATAAATCCCATGGCTGGGCAACTGGATTTGCTTCTAAAATTGGGAAGTATCAGTTGTTTGGCGATTACATTTCTACTAAGTTAGAAGGAGTAACAGCTGGTCTTTCTTCTAATCCAAAGGCTTGGGCAGTAGAATTAACCAATAGTACTTTCTCCCCTCCAGTATTCTACTCTGGTGTTAATCTTGTAAATCCGGCCAAGAAAGGGACAGGTGCCTGGATGGTTTCTTACCGTAGTGTTGATCCTGGGGCACTTCCTGATGGTGCAGGTGGTTTTGATACCATGGCGGTTGCTTATGCGGGTCCGACCAAGCCCTATTCTATTATGAAGGGTACTGATAACGTTAATGTCCTTTATCTGGCGTATCAGAATGTCGTAGCTAAGAATGTGGTTGCCTCCCTTGAATACCAAGACTTTAAGATCAAGAATAAAGGACTGACAGACTTAGCTTCGGACAGTCTGGATAAAACATACATGATGAAACTAGAATTCTTCTATTAAACATTTGCGGTCTCGGAATTTCCGAGACCGCTTATTTATTGAAGGTTATTTTTTAATATTCTTTTTAAAATGGACTATTAAAGAAGAGACTTTGATATTTTGGTACATTACTTTATCAAGAATATACAGGAAAATAAGAGATAAAAAGCTCCGGCATAAATCAAGCGATTAGGAGATAACTTATTTTGTCTTAGTGTTATTAATAAATAAATGACTGAAAGCAGAGTTATAATTCCTGCCCATATAAGGTGAATATCAAATAACCAAGGAGTAAAGAAAAGTCCAAAAGCGGTTGGAATTGTGGCTTGTATCATCATAGCACCGCTAATGTTGCCAAGGGCCAGGTTTTCCTTGCCTTGTCTAACCCAAATAACTGCATTTAATATTTCAGGCAATTCCGTAGCAATGGGGCTAATTAGCAAAGAGACAATCAATGGAGACATATTCCAGGAAACACTAAGTAGTTCTAAATGTTTTACGAAAAGGTGTGAACTAATAAATATGAGTGCCAGTGAAATACAGGTTTGGAATAAGACCCAAAACACAGTTGGATCTTTCTTTTTAGGCTGGAACGTTAAAGGGTCCATTACTTCTTCCGAAATCACACATTCTGCTCCCATCTCTTTATAAAAATAAAATGCATAGGACGCTAAGAATAAAATGCCTGCCAAGGGTTTGAGACTAAAGATGAACAAGCCCATTAATACTTTAAAAATAAAGATAGATACAAACCATAGCTGGTCACGGCTCAATTTTTTGCTGTCGATATCAATCTCGACTCCTAAGTCCCGTTTTTTTCGGAAAAAGATAATACAGAATCCCACTACAGCATAAGAAATGGTACCAAGTACAAGAGGGCCACCCAAAGCGGCACCAATACCGATCGCTTTTTGCTCAGCACTTGAATTAAAGGCAACTGCCATTAACGTTACAACACTCTCCGGCAAGGCGGTTCCAAAGGCTGCTAAAATAGTTCCTACAGCACATTGTGCAACGTTAAATTTTCTGCCAACCCATTCAATGGCATTGACAAATAATTCACAGCTGTAATAGATCACGATAATAGCTACTAATAATGTTACATAAAGATTCAGCATATAACTACCTCCAATTTTATATGTAAGGGCAAATAAAAAAAGACTTCTGGTGCTCTTAAAAAGCACCAAAAGTCTCATTACGCAAATAGCGGGTACTACCAGGTTGCTACACCATTATGTTGACAGTACCTATATTAATTACTCCCCTTTGATAAACCTAAGTATAATGCTTTTTCTTATTATCGTCAAGATTCGGCAGGGCTATGCAAACTAGAATAAGTATAATCGCATAAAATCATAGCCGGCAAGAAGGAATTAGCATGAATTTCCAGAAAGTATGGTGTAACAGTGTTAAGGAGGAATGGCTATGACAACAAAAGTTTTAAAAGCCCTTCAGCTAGTCGATCATGATTTTGAAGATTTGGAATTGTGGTACCCTGTCTTGCGTTTAAGGGAAGCGGAAATACAGGTGGATATTGTCGGTGAAAAAGCAAAAGAAAAATATATAGGTAAGTATGGAGTTCCCATCGAATCGGATTATAATTTTTCGCAAGTACATGCAGAAGATTATGATGCTTTATTGGTACCGGGAGGATGGGCTCCCGATAAATTACGACGGTTCGGTGAGGTACTGGAATTGGTAAAAGACTTTGACAAGAATCAAAAGCCAATCGGACAAATTTGCCACGCGGGGTGGGTACTTATCTCTGCTAATATTCTAAGGGGCAGAAAGGTTACGAGTACTCCAGGTATTCGGGATGACATGGAAAACGCAGGTGGTATCTGGCTGGATGAAGCCGTGGTAGTAGATCAGAATCTAGTTTCCAGCCGTCGTCCCCCTGATTTGCCGCAATATATGAAAGCTTTTTTAGAAGTAGTATTGGCGAAATAAAAAGATCAGACTGGCAACAGGAGTGTTGTCAGTCTGATCGTATACTGTCTTAAAATTTGTGGTTAATACCAAAGCCTACACCATCACGAGTTGAGGAATGGTCGTGTTTATCGGATTTATATCCAAGATTAAGAGAGGTTTTGTCATCCATCGCATAGTTTAATCCTGTTTGCCATCCAGTCTCTGCGCTATTTGTTATTACAGATGCATAGCCATCTATTCTAGGAGATAAATTTGCGCTTACGCCAACACCATAGAAGAATTTATCCGAATCTCCACTATAATTTCTATCGCCAGCAATCAGGCGTACATTATTGTCTAATTTATAGTGAACATATACATCGGTAGTGTGAGAGCCGCCATAGTATGCTGAATAACCATTTCTTTCGATCCCCGCAGTGAATTTATCTGAAAGAGCATGTTCTAGATATACGCTATCATCATCTATGCTGTGTCCATTTTGATCTAAATTATAATGATTATACCCAATTGACGTTTCTCCTGGAGCAAGTTCCGTAAGTGGTGCAGCATATCCAATACTGGCAGCAAGCATAGTGCCCGCCATGAGAGTGAAAATTTTCTTTTTCATGAGTAATCCCCCTAAAAATTCATAAGTAATGTCTTTCTTATTAAAAAGACTAACATTAATTTGATATATGTAAATGATCGGCTTTGCATCGGATTATTGGGCAAAGAATATAGCATGATTACAAGTGAACCGATGCTGTGCCGATCAGTTGTTGGGTTTAGAATAACATGGAAATATGACAAAAGTATGACAAAATAAAATAATTGGACTAAATAGTCCAATTATTTTATTCACCTTTGATTAAGGCGATTTCCATAATAGAAGGCATAAGCCATATTACTTTATTGTAAAAGACTTAGAGGAAGCATCCGCTGCTAAGAGATTGCTTTGCTGTGCTGCAATGACAACGTGATGTCTTTTCGTTATAAGTAGGTTACTATCCTAATTTATCTCCTTTCTTGACCCATTGCTCAGGTTGGATCAAAACGACTCCTTGCTTTGCATATACTCCTAATACCAGGACTTCTGAAGTGAAATCAGCAATCCTTCTTGGTGGAAAATTGACCACTCCTAGGACTTGCTTTCCTATCAGTTCCTCCTTGGTATAACATTGTGTAATTTGAGCACTGGACTTCTTAGTGCCGATTTCATCGCCAAAATCAACCCATAACTGATAAGCTGGCTTTTTGGCTTTTTCAGATATCTCTACTCGAATGATTTCTCCTACTCGGATATCTAGTTCCATAAAATCATTAATGGTAGCCATTTTAGTATTCTCCTATTTTCAATTTGGATTTAGATGTATTTACTACCTTGTCTTCTCGAATATATACTTAGAATCCTGCTTGACCATGGCTAATGGATCGTAGCAAGAATTGTTCATTATTAAAAAAAATATATGTTACAGTTAGTAAGGTATAATGCAAAAATATCTGTTGAAATGTTGTCTTGTGACACGAAAAAACGCTTAAGGTGAGCTTAGGAGGATATACAATGAATAGACGTGTAGTAATCACAGGAATGGGAGCCGTTTCTTCTTTCGGAGGTGGCGCGGATGTTCTTTGGGATTCCATTAAACAAGGAAGATCAGGCATTAGCAGAATTGAGAGAATTGACGTTTCTGATTTACCTACTCAGGTAGGAGCAGAAATAAGAGAATTTGACCCGAATCCGTTTCTCGACAGGAAAGAAGTGAAACGGATGGACCGATTTACGCAATATGCCATAGCTGCCACGCAAATGGCAGTTGAAGAAGCAAAAATTGATTTTACTAATGAAAATAAAAAACGAATTGGTGTTATGATTGGAACGGGAATTGGTGGTATTGAAACCATTGAAAGTCAGCACAGCCTGCTTCTAGAAAAAGGGACCGGCAGGATCAGTCCTTTTTTGGTACCGATGATGCTGCCCAATATGGCTGCGGGACTGGTTGCGATTCGATACGGTCTTAAGGGATTCGCAGAATGTACTGTTTCAGCCTGTGCCTCCTCTACAAATGCAATTGGTGATGCTTATAAAATCATACAAAGAAATGCTGCTGATGTGATGATTGCAGGTGGTACGGAAGCATCCATTACAAGATTGGCAATGGCTGGTTTTTGTGCCATGAAAGCAATGACTACCAATCAGGAGGCTGCCTTGGCGTCTAGACCTTTTGACTTAGATCGCGACGGATTTGTACTGGGTGAGGGTGCAGGAATCTTAGTTATCGAAGAACTGAATCATGCTTTAGATCGAGGCGCAGCTATAGTTGCTGAGATTGTAGGTTATGGCTGCACCAATGATGCATATCATATTACTGCACCTGCTGAAGGTGGAGAAGGGGCGGCAGAATGTATGAAGCTGGCCATTGAAGATGCAAAGGCGCAGCCACAGGATATTGGGTATATCAATGCTCATGGTACATCAACGCCACTAGGAGATAAAAATGAGACAAGTGCTATAAAAACCGTTTTTGGAAAGCATGCATATAAGCTTGCAGTAAGTTCAACCAAATCTATGACGGGTCACTTATTAGGAGCGGCGGGAGCCATTGAAGCCATTATTACGGCATCTGCCCTAAAAGAGGGATTTTTGCCGCCAACGATCAATTACAAAACGCCCGATCAGGAATGTGATCTTGACTACGTTCCAAACGAAGGAAGAAAAGCGGCTCTGTCGTATGCTTTGACAAATTCTTTTGGCTTTGGCGGGCACAATGCAACATTGGTGTTAAAAGCTTTTTAATGTTTGGGGGCTGGTCAAACAGATGATTGACATGAAAGAAACAGTAGCTGCATGTATAAATTATATTGAAAATAATCTAAATGAGAAGATTACCTTAGATACGATTGTCCAACATGCAGGGATCTCAAAATACCATTTGCATAGAATGTTTAAATCCTTAACTGGTGAATCTTTAATGGAATATGTTCAATCGCGGAAACTTTCAGCAAGTGTTAACGAACTTCTTCATACCAATATGAGAATGATTGATATTGCTTTAGAGTATGGTTTTGATTATGAACAGTCTTATATCAGAGCTTTTCGTAAAAAGTTTGGGCATACTCCCTTAAAAGTGCGCTCGGATAATTTATCACTTATCATTAAGGAGAAACTGAATATACATGATATTTTGTCCGTTAATAATTCGATTATCTACAAACCCTTCTTCGTGTATAAACCCAAAATTTATTTAATTGGCAACCAGCATAAGATCGTAAGTAAGTCTGGAGATAAGACTGCCAATGGCTATGGCAATGATTTTTATTATAACTATAAACATAAAATTCTAAACCCGGTTAATCCGCAAGTATATTTTGGCTATACTGATTGGAGCAGGAATGATGAGGGATATATCTATTATATTCCCTCTCTTCAAGTGCATGATGTATCCCATATACCGGAAGGTATGAAGGGAATTACAATACCGGCTCATAAATATGTAGCCTTTCGTTTTGTTGGTTTCTTTCACCCCAATGATATTAATGGCAGACAAGTCGGTCGATTGCTGGTTCATATGTATTCAAAGTGGATTTTTAAATCCGGATTTAAATTCGCCGATACCTTTCGCTTTGAATACATCGATACCGCAATATCAAAAGATAATTATTGCGAACTTGATATCTATCAGCCCATCATGGAAAATGCTAGAAAGTAATTAAAATCGTAGGGGAATTTCACCAGACATATGTCATTGCGAGCACAGCAAAGCAATCTCTTAACGAGGAATTGTTTTGCTGTGCTCGCAATGACGAATAAATGCATTAACTGAATGTGATGAAAGAATTCAGAAAAATGAGTGGAAGGAAAATACACATTATAGCAGAATAGAACATAAATGATGACGTATAAGTGATAAAAAAGAGGATCAATCATGGATATAAAATTGAAATTGGTATATGTTTTTATGGATCTCTTACTTCCCCTTACGCTGGGGTACTTTTTTCGACGCAGGCAATACTTAAGCGAGAAAAATTGCGATAAATTGATCGTAGCTAATATTTTAGTAATTTCTACGGCTTTATCCATTCTTAGTTTTTGGGCTTTACCTTTGAAATGGGAGTTAATGTGGCTTCCGTTTTTTGGAATTTTACTGAGTATTATACCTGGAACTGCTGCGTATATTTCATCAAAACACAAGTATACGAATTGTCTGGAGAAAGGCAGCTACTTAGCATCGGCGATTCTATCTAATTCTGGAACCTTGGGCGGGCTTTGTGCCTATATAATTTTTGGAGAAGCGGCTTTTGCCTACACGCAAATCGTTGGATTGGCGCAAAATTTAGTATTGTTTCTATTTTGTTTTCCTATGGCACAGTATTATCGGCAGCAAAGCTGCTCTGCAATGGAGAAACCAAAGATTACGTTTGCTTCTATGTTTCTGAATCGGAATCAGTTGCCAGTCGTGGGACTTATTATTGGCATTATCCTCTGTGTAAGTGGTGTGCCGCGTCCAGCCTTTTTTGGTGCAGTGTTCGACCCTTTGGTACATATTGCAGCCTGGACGGCCTTGATTCCGGCAGGATATAGTATTAACTTTTCAGGAATGAAAGAGTATTACAGTTCTACGTTTGATCTGGTACCGATAAAGCTTATAATTACACCGATAATCGGATACCTATTGGCCCGGGAGGTCTTTAATGATCAAGCTTTGCTTGGGACAATTCTGATTTTGGCCAGTGTTCCTACAGGCATTAATGCCATAGTGACTGCCAGGCTGTATGGTCTAAATTTACATGTCTCCGGTGCAGCCTTTGTATTAACAACGGCAGTCTTTTTAGTATTGGTGTATCCGATATTGTTTTTTTGGATTACAACGAGCAGCTTGGTTCATTGAGCTTTTTCTAACGATATAACTGAATAATTAATTATAAATACTGCCTATTAATTAGAAAACGAGTGAGAATAATTGAAAGTAAAGCCCTGCAAATAAAGGCGATAACTCCTGGAAATTAGTAAAATACTGATTCTCAGGAGTTATTCATATACTACTAGTTTAGTCAATAAAGTCCTTGGTACATCGGTTGATCAAGCACGATTAGGCTTGGACTGTTCATAAATAAGTACTTGTGATAAAATGAGCTAAAGGTACAACGGGAATTAAATAGTGGTAGGGATAATGCTATGCTGGAACGAGCAGCAACTAAAGAGTCTATAGTCGACTAAGTGACGACATTGAAGCGTTAAATCGAAGAATTTTTAAACAAGAAGCAAAGATCATCCGATTAGAAAGAGTAAAAGAGAAGAGCTTGAATATTTTTGCATGAGAAGAAGTAACGGATCCCTGCCGTTGCTCCTTTATTTTTTTGCTAATGAGTTCAAAAAGATTTATTACATAGTCATTATTATAAAGTTCGCTAATTGATAAATGGTAGGAGTATATAGGTAGTGAAAGCACATGAATCAAAAGAGGAGGTTATACTATGAATGGAAAATTGCCTAAAAAAGCAGCATTACTCATTATTGATGTACAGAATGCGATTGATGATCCACAATGGGCCAAATACGGTAAACGCAATCATGTTACTGCTGAAGACAATATGTCATCTATACTTGCGGCATGGCGACAAACAGGACGAAGGGTGATTCATGTTAGGCATGAATCCAGAGAAGCCAATTCTACTTATCGCCCTGGGTATGTTGGCTCTGATTTTAAAGATTGTGTTACTCCAGCTAACGGAGAGTTAATCATCATAAAACATGTGAATAGTGCCTTTATCGGTACAGAATTAGAGACCGTACTTAGAGAATTCGACAATTCACATTTGGTTATTTTCGGTGTGATAACCAATAACTCGGTGGAAGCGACTGTCAGAATGGCAGGCAATCTAGGTTTCACTGTTTTCTTAGTAGAAGATGCCACCTTTACTTTTGCAAGACCTGATTATAATGGAAAAATTCGAACGGCTGAAGAAGTACATGCGATGTCATTGGCAAACTTAGACAAGGAATATTGCACCGTTATTTCTACCTTAGAATTGCAATCTATCATATAACGTTTGATGATTGGTAAAAAAGAATCATAAAGGCATTAGTGATATACATTTTATAGGCATATCGTTAATGCGTAAAAAAGCTTGAACCATTTTGAATGTGGTTCAAGCTTTTTATAGTATCCTTGATAACTATTTATCCTTACGCGCCATTAAGTTAGATACTTTATTAGCAAAGCTGATTGGATCTTCTGGGAGCAGACCTTCAATAAGCATTGCTTGTACGTATAATAGATCGCAATAATCCTTGAAGGCTTCAGAATCAGGTGTTGTTTCGTGCAGATCCTTCAAAACAGTAAAGACATCGTGATTTGGATTTAATTCCAAGATTCGGCTAGCTTTATACATGGTATTATTCATTTCTGATAAAATTTGCTCCATGGAAAGACTAATTCCATTATCATCACTAACCAGACAAACCGCACTGGATTTTAATCGATTACTAATTTTAACATCAGCTATTTTTCCTTTTAAATGTTCTTTAATTGCGTTGATTAAAGACTCATTTTCTTTCAAAATCGCTTCTGTGTCTTTTTTAGCTTCAGGAGAGTCGATATCGTCCAGGTTCAGTTCGCCGCGGCTGATGGATTGGAATTTCTTCTCCTTGTATTCTTGTAATGCATCAATCGTAAACTCATCAACCTGATCATACAGATAAAGAACTTCAATACCTTTCTCTTTCAACAGCTCCATTTGCGGTAACCGCTCTACGGAAGCACGATCTTTACCTGTTGCATAATAGATGACTTTTTGATTTTCAGACATGCGTTCGATGTAGTCATGTAGGGTTGTTAATTCTTCCATTGAGTGGGAGGAAGAGAAGAGTAATAAATCTTTTAACTTATCACGGCTTTGGAAGTCTGTATAGGCACCTACTTTAAGAGCTTTGCCAAATTCTTTCCAGAATTTTTCATAGGTAGGCCGCTCATTGGTAAGAAGATTTTCTAGAGTTTTCAGTACGCTCTTTTCAAGATTCTTCCCAATTAATTTTAACTGTTTACTATGCTGCAGCAGCTCGCGGGATATATTGAGAGAAAAATCAGGAGAATCTACTAAGCCTTTCACGAATCGCAGATATTCAGGAAGGAGATCTTGGCAGTTATCCATGATGAATATCTGTTTTGAATAAAGGCGGATCCCAGAGGATGATTTTTGGGTATATAGATCAAATGGAGCACGAGAAGGAATAAACAATAGACTTGTGTATTCTACAGTGCCTTCTGCTTTTGAATGAATTAGTTTTAAAGGATCTTCCCAATCATGGAAGAGATTCTTGTAAAAGGTATGGTACTCTTCTGCTGAGATTTCATTCTTATTGCGAGTCCATAGAGGGGTCATGGAATTTAAGGTCCGAACCTCAACGGTCTGTGTCGCTGGAGCGTCTTCAATTACCTTGCCTTCTTCATCTTTGGGTTTTTCTTCCTTAATGAAGTTCATTTTAATAGGGTAGCGGATATAGTCTGAGTATTTTTTGATCAAATTTTCGATGGTGTAGCGGTCTAAGAAATTTTCTTTGGAGCCGTCAGCAGCAGTAAACTCATCATTAAGAGTAATAATAATGGTTGTACCTCGTGTTGCTTTTTCCACTTCCTCAATGGTGTATGTTCCATCACCAGTGGATTGCCACTGAACCCCTTTGGCTTGTCCAGGAGCACGAGTGATCAAGGTGACTTTATCAGAAACCATAAAAGCAGAATAAAAGCCAACGCCAAATTGACCGATTAATTCATTATCGGTAGCTGTTTCCTTCTCTTTTAATTTTTCAAGAAAGGATTTAGTGCCAGATTTAGCAATGGTTCCAATATTTTCAACTACTTCATCATAGGTCATACCAATACCATTGTCTGAGATTGTTAGTGTATGTGTTGATTCATCAGGGACAATGAAAATTTCAAAGTCGGATTGCCCTTCTAATAGATCATGATTGGTTAAAGATTCAAAACGAATTTTGTCAATGGCATCGGAAGCATTAGAGATCAGTTCTCGTAAAAAAATCTCCTTATTTGTATAAATGGAATGAATCATTAAGTCTAATAATTGCTTAGTTTCCGCTTGGAATTCTCTCGTTTGCTTATTCATTGGTTCTTGGCTCATGTAAGAAGTCTCCTTTTATAAAATTTATATGTATATTTTCTTTTATTAGCACTCTCTTTGAGTGAGTGCTAAGTCTCTTTCTCTATAATACCTTGATTAGTATTTGAAATCAAATACTTTTTTTTCACTAAAACTAGGTAATAATAGCGTTTTTTACCATTTATATTGAATTTACTATAGAAATTATATATTTTTCGATTTGAGAATCTATTGGCAGAGCAATTACTGTTAGCATAAAAAATACTAACGGCAATTGCTTCTGCCATGCTTAAGTATAGGGTTGCTCTTTAATTGTTTCTAACGTAAGTTAGATAGGGATCGAACGATTTTGTGTGCGATATCAGGGTGAGTGTGAAAGAAACGAGGAAAAGCCATACCGGATAATACGAATATCTCCACGGAGCTAACAGCCACAATATCTTCTGTATGTTTGTTGTGCTCCGTTAAGCCATTTGCACCGAAGTGCTGTCCAGGTACTGTATATTCTTTTATGGGGTGAAGAAAAGTCAGCGATTTTAGCTTTCCAGTAAGTAATATATCATAAGAATAGCTAATTTCACCTTGAGTAGTAAGAATATCTCCTATAGCGCATTGTACGAGACTGCCACAAGAGTGGAGGAATTTTTTTGCTTCTGCTTCTGATAGCTCATGTAATATACTTATGGATTCAGTTGGCGGATGATGTAGAAATTTGCATACAATAGACCATAGCACTTCTTCTGTAACGATTTGACTATTTACAATTGAAGAGCGTTTCGCAAAAGTTTCGTAATACCATTCGACAGACTGTGTGGTCACTAATTCTCTTTTTCGAGCCATGCGTACAAGCGGTGAACGTACAGAGCGTAAATGCTGAGTGTCATTAACAACAAATACTACAGGCACGACTAGGCCATATCCTCCTAAAAAAGAATTATTGGTATAACGGTGAAAGCCCATTTGCTCATAAAGGCGCACTAAATGAAGATTGCAGAGAGAAAAGGCAAAAAGTACTTGATTCTGGTAAGCAAGCTCGTAACATTTTGCCATAAGTAGATATAGGGCGGGTGAGCTTCGATATAAGGGATGTACCATTAATTTTGAACAATAGGAATATTTCTGAGTAAGGTTTTCGTTATTATATTCTGA
>CAMKSY010000085.1 GCA_946415545.1 uncultured Pelosinus sp.
AACCAGGGAATCACCTGTACGATGCCGGTTGTTGTTTATGCTGAAGATATGAAAGCAGATGAAGATACCCTTTATAGGGCTCTTGTTCTGACCAATCTTTTATCCCTTCATCAGAAACGTTATATTGGGAACCTATCTGCTTACTGTGGAGCTGTATCCGCTGGAGCATCTGCAGCTTGTGGCATTGCGTATCTGAATGGTGCTGATTATGATGTCATCGGGAAGACCCTCATTAATGCTCTGGGGAATGTGGGTGGCATTGTGTGCGATGGAGCCAAGGCTTCCTGCGCAGCCAAGATTTCCAGTGCAGTAGATGCGGGTATCATGGGTTATGAGATGGCAAGAAGCAATCTATTCTTTCCATTCGGGGAAGGACTTGTGGAAAAAGATTATGAACATACCATCCAGAATATCGGCCGCATGGGTCGCTATGGTATGAAATCCACTGATGTAGAAATCCTTAATATTATGATTGGAAGGTAATTCCAATCATATAGGTAGCCGCCTCCCCAAAACATATAAACGTAACATATGTTATGGCAATGAAAGTATGAGAATTCAACCTTGGGCGTAGTGGGCTTACAGCTAAACATTGAGGAATTAATTGTGGAATAAGAGTAAATGTTGTTTAGGGCTAAGTGTTTTTTAAAATTGCAATATTTAAAGCAACTAAGCCAATTCAATTACATAGGAGGAAAGATCGTATGAAAAAACGCTGGGTAGTTTTAGCTGTATCATGGATCGTATTTTTCGTGGCATTTCTCGATCGGGTAAATCTGTCGGTAGCTATGCCCCTCATATCTAAGGAATTCTCACTATCTCCAGAACAAGTCGGATATCTATTTAGTGCATTCTTTATTACATATACCGTTTTTCAGATACCAGGAGGCTATCTGAGTGACAAGATCGGGCCCCAAAAGGTGCTGCTTGTTGCTTTAGCATGGTGGTCAATAATGACGATGGCTACAGGGGTAGCTCGTTCATTTTCTCAGTTCTTTATTGTACGTGTTCTCTTTGGTATTGGTGAAGGCCTTCAACCTCCTTGCGCCTTCAAGCTAAATAGTAATTGGTTTCCCAACCAGGAACGGGCAACTGCTAATGCAATTTTTACCTCTGCCTGTTCCTTCGGTCCGGCTATTGCACCGTCAATCGCTGTGGCTATTATAGGTCTTTGGGGCTGGCATGCTCTATTCTATATTTTTGGTGGATTGGGCTTCGTAATTCTTCCCTTGGTGTATTTTCTAGTAAAGAATTCTCCGGAAGAGGATCCTACTATCTCGAAAGAAGAGTTTGATTATATAAAAGATGGACAAGTAGAAATAGCACAGTCAACCTCAGATGAAACAAGTTCAGGACTCATTAGTATATTGAAAAATCGAAATATTTGCTTATTGGCTCTTACTTATTTCGGCTTTATGTGTGCATTCTTCGGTTTATTATCCTGGCTGCCTAGTTATTTAGTGAAAGCACGTGGCTTTGAATTGGTGAAGATGGGCATCTTTTCAGGATTACCATTCTTAGCATTGGGCATTGCCCAGCCATTTGGTGGATGGCTTTCTGATAAGGTGTTTAGCAGCCATCGCAAAGCTCAGGCAATTCTTGTCAACTTAGCAGCTGGGCCGGTGCTATATGGTGTAGTTGTAGCCCCAACAGAGAATATTGCTATGGGACTTCTGGTTTGTACAGGATTTCTTGTAGGTATGGCCTTTGGTCCCTTATGGGCAATGCCGATGGAATCAGTAAAACGCAGTTATGTCGGTATGGCGACCGGTGTTATGAATGCAGGCGGTAGTATAGGTGGTATCTTGTCTCCGATTATCATTGGATATTTAGTTGGCATGTCAGGGTATAATGCTGCATTCATTTTTATGGGAGGTGCATTAGTATTCACCGCTTTAGTTGTATCTTTAGTAAAATTACCTCAGAAAGTTGATGTGCATCTTACACCAACGACTGAAATTTAATTAAAACTACCAAAGATTTAAAAAGAAGCATCGGGACGGTTCTGGTGCTTCTTAAATGGGGCAGAGGGATAGATTGTTTGTCCCGAAGGAAGAATGGCAGACTAACAAGAGACATGCAGCAATTAAGTAATTGTAAGAGAAGCTTCCTATAATTACCTAGTAGATTTATGGGGAACTTAACTCTGACATAGCAATGAAAAGAAGAATTTTTCAAATTAGTATCTTATGTGGGACAAGAAAACTGACCCTTGCTCCTAAAAAATGGTGAACACTTATCATAGCGTTCACCATTTTTCATGATTAAATTACGATTGAGATTAATGGGACAGAGGGACAGGTTGTTTGTCCCGATGGCAGATATGCAGGTAGCTAATGTAAGACGTCAGCAGCATTAAGTAATTGTGAAAAAAGCTTCTTATAATTACCTAGTAGATTTATGGAGAACTTATCGTTGACATAGCAATGAAATGAAGAATTTTCAAAGCCAGTATCTTATGTGGGACAAGGAACCTGTCCCCCTGTCCCTACCCCTATCCCTAAAAAAAAACTACCCATAGCCTATTTGATCTGTAGGTTATGGGTAGCTTATAAAATTATAACGATCAAATTGCCTGTGAAAACTTATTTTTTTTAAGATGCAGTTCTAGTGAATCTATAATTGCCGAATCAACCGTATCTAACATGGCAAATCTTTTTCGATATTGATTGCGTTTATGGGAATCGACTTCTTCGAGATCTTTTCGCTGTTCCAATACAGGCAGTTCAAAGAATCGTGTATCTTTACATGGCTTTCCGCTGACCTCTTGCCAGAACTCATCTAAGGATGTTTTTAGTTTACGATCCAGACGAACGTGATTATTGGCATAAAACCCATAATTAGAGACTGCATAAATTTTCTTCAGTCCCAGTTGGTTAGCAACGGTACACAATGCATGAAGAATAAAATTTTTCGTTCGATAACCATAAAAAAGCTTTGTCAAGCCACGAGAGATCTGTAATCCATTTGGCGAACCCTGCAGGGCACCAATCCATAGTGCCATCTCATTTTTATCATTTGGCGCCAGCCAGAATATGATCTGATAAATTCTCTTTTCACCAAGTTTCAGTAAAATGGCCATTAAACCTTCTTTTTCATGACTTCCTCGTCTAAAATGTAAGTTCAATGAAAGAGTTTCATTTTGATAATCCTGGCTCCACAGCATGATGCCATCCCCAAGATAGATCTGCCTTATTGCTTCTTCCGTAAAACAATCATTCACAAACAGGTGATGGTTTTTAATAATCCCGGTTCTTTCCGAGAAATTAGATTGGTGATAAAACCATTGACGTGTCGCCTGTTCAAAAATGCAAGGTTGAGCCATAGCAATATCACGCCTGAGATGATTCTTTTCAAAGAAATTGATTAGCTTCATCATTTGTTTATGATGAGCTACCGTCCTGATGAGAAAAACCATCTTACGCCAATAATTATGCTTTTCAGCATCATCATAAACCTTTGTACTTAAATTTAAAAACTGTTTCATATGTTCTCCCATATGTCTTTTTACAGATTCGTTTATCGGATGACTTTTGTTAAGTAAGTGTAGCAGAATAAACTGAAATTTTGCTGAAAATGAGTCAAGTCAAGACCGGTCTTGATTCATTTCAGATTCCAATTAATAAGAAATCTGCAGCAAAGTTAGCATTGAGAAAAGAATGATACTTGATGATCTGATGCAATAAATTAGATGGAATAGAGTCATAATAGATAAAGGAATCTTTAGTCGAGATTGAGAGGAGCAAAGAAATATGCTGTTGATCGATCACTATAACAAAGGAGGGTGTATGTGAGTTTACTTGGTATTACGAAGGGAACAAAGCTGGAAGAACAGGTAGAGCAATATTTGAAAGCGGAAACACAGGGAACAGTGATGTACTATGGGCTAGCAAGGATTGCCGAGGAGAAAGGACTTTATGATGTTGCGGAGCTTTTGGTCAAAATTGCCGGTGATGAGGCTCGTCATGCTGGATTGTACTCCGTTTTAAATGGTCATGTTTCCCAAGATCTTTTTACGGTGCTTAGTCAAGTTGCCAAAGCGGAAACAGCCGGTGAAGGAAAAATTAAGGATTTTGCACAGAAGGCACGTCAATTAGGCTTGGATAAGGTTGCCGAGGAAATTGAAGCAGCAGCCAAAGATGAAGGACGGCATGGTGTCGTACTGGAAGAATTGATAAAGTCACATCAAAATTCTCGCTAGGCGCAGCTAGAGTGTACCGCCAAGAGGCGGGTGTACATACAGTATTTGCAATCGATTACTGCACTCTGTCGATTGTACTGGAAAGAAAAGATAAAGGAGTTTTATGGTATGAATGAGGTTCTAACGTTTTTACTAGACAACAAAATTTTTTATATTGCTACTGTTGAAGGGACTGTTGCCAGAGTACGGCCTTTTGGCTTTGCTATGGAGCTGGAAGGCAAACTCTACTTCTGCACGAGCAATCAGAAGAAGGTATATCAGCAGCTGAAAGCAAATCCGAACTTTGAAGTCAGCACTACTTCTCAAACTGGTGAATGGCTGCGATTAAAAGGTAAGGCTGTATTTGATTCCAATTCGAAAACCAAGCAGGCTGCTTTGGATGCAATGCCTGCTCTTAGTAGGATGTACAGTGTTGACGATTCAATTTTTGAACTATTTTATGTTGAAGATGGTGAAGCAAGTTTTCAAGATATGAAGGGTGCCTTTAGAACCATTGTCTTGTAATACAATTTCTATAATCGATTAGAAAGAAACCTGCATTACTTACGCCAAGTGATGCAGGTTTCTTATGTTTATGCTGACCGATTGATTGTATTTGTTAATCGTTTTAATAGGAGCAGACAAAGGATTCCACCTATGATTCCAGTGACTAGCTGCGGCCAGCTCATGAGGGCTTTTAATAGAGCTGCCTGCTTTTCTGGAAGAGCAACGATGGAAAAGGCCCAGGAGCTTGAGGCATAAAGAATCAGCATTCTGCCAATGGAAGAAAGGATGATCGCCAGCCAGCGATTGTAAGATAAGGCGATGTAGTAAATCAATACATATGCCATGTTGGTGAACGCCACTGGCAGAATAAAGACGGGTAAGGGCAGGGCTTGCTGAAAAAATGCTACAATGGGAGCCAGAATAGCCATGCCAAGAGCTGCTTTTGGGCCTGCGATTTCCAATGCTATCAGGAGGCATGCATTGATCGCGCTGCCTACTACAAACATGGATATAAAAGGCGGAACGGGGACAAGGAGCCGAAGGGACTGCAGTACAATCATTAAGGCTAGCAGTAGAGCCGTTCGCACAACTTTCTGATGCATGGTTTTACCTCGCTATTTTAGTTATTTATAATTTCATCGTTACGTCAACGTGAATAAAGGCTCCAGGCAGGGATAGAGCATCGTCTTTGTGATTGAAGAGATTATCAATGCCGAGGAGGATGGTTTTGTCTTTAGTAAGCTGTTTTTCTACATTCATATTCCATAGGGTATAGGATGTATTGGTTGATACATTGGCAGAAGGCTGGAACCAATAATGCAGATAGGAATCGGCCCATAGGTTTGCAGTCAGCGTTTCTGATTGGCGATAAGTAACACGAGAAGAGAGCTTGTGACGTGCGCGGTTGTAGAGCCGAGTGTTCGTTAAATCATTGACTGCATCCAGATAGGTATAATTGCCGGACCAGGATAAGCGGTCAGATAAAGGTACAGAGATTTCGCCTTCGATTCCCTGTATGGTTGCACGGTTAATATTCTGGTATTTGACCGTAGCAGAGTCAACCCAAGCCTCATCGATCATGTCTGTGACTTTGCTGGTGAAGAAGGTCAGTTTGCTTTTGACATTGCCGACATCTCGTTCAACAGATAGATCATAGAAGGTGGAGTCTTCCGGCTTCAGGGAAGGATTTCCAAGGAGACTTACCAGCTTTCCGTTTCTGGTGACATTCAGTTTTAGATACAATTGATTCGGTGAAGGAACCCGGAAACCTTGTCCCGCGTTAAACTTCACGCGCCATCCTGGTTCGGGAGTATAGGTCATCCCAATTTTGGGACTCACATTGCTTTCAAACTTGTTGCTGTCGTCATAACGAGCGGATGCCACGGCAAGGAGTTTCGGGGATACGGTCCATTGGTCCTGCAGATAGACGGCAGAATAGTTGGTTTTGACTTCAGAGCCTTCATAGACTTTGCCATGAAATACTTTGGTGAAGGTTCCTTGTCCTGTAAGAATTCCCGTACCGCGAAACAATTCGGGACGAAATTCACCGCCTATGGTTAGCAGATGATCGTTGGATACTTTTTTGCTAATACGGCCTTCCAGACCGGATATGGTGGTGTAGCCATAGATTGAGTTTATGTATTGACCGCTTGTCCGGTTAACTGTGTCATTGTATTTATTCCAAACGGAGCGGTAGGCATTGAAATAGAGTTCGCCATCAGGCAGGCTCTTCGTATAGCTAAGAGCATATTGACTGCGGTCGTTATTATCGCGAACATCGGTACGAACGCTTCCCATGGGGGTTTGCAGGATCGCATATTCCCGCGTATCCTCTTCCATGCGTGAGGACGTAAAGGTAAGAGTTTCTTTGTCCGTAGGAGAGTAGTCAAAGCGAGCATTGATATTTTTTCGTTGGCCAAAAGGAGAATAGGTCGTGCCATTACTCTTAAGGGATGCATCTGAATCAGAGTAGGAACCAGAAAGAGTCATGCCTAATTTCTCCTGCTTCCCGGAATCATAGGTAAAGGAATAACGCCCGTTTTTGTCACCTGTACGAGATAAAACTCCTTGATTGAGGCGCAGTGTAAAGGCTTCTTTTGATGCCGATTTTGTAATGATATTCACCACACCGCCAAGGGCATCAGCTCCGTACAGAGATGTTACCGGCCCACGTACGATTTCAATGCGCTCTACATTTTCCAGGGAAATTCGATCCAGCTCGTATAGTGGTTCTGGTTCAGCAGGAATTCGTTTCCCGTCGATTAATATCATTGAGTAACGGGCGTCAAATCCTCGAATGGAAAGAGCTTCCCGTCCGTTTACTCTCATGATACTGACCCCGGCTGCAGAACCGATTACATCTTTTAAAACATGGGCTCCATAGGACTTGATGTCTTCCGCGGTGATCACTTCCACGGCAGCAGGAACGTCTTGAATGTTCATTGCCGTTTTTGTTGCGGTAACGACGACTTCTGGCATAGAAAATTCATAAGAATCTGTTGTTTCAGCATAGCTTTTCCCAGTAGATAAAAGCAAGGGAAGGAGAAGGAATAACAGTTTTTTATTCACGAAAGGCCTCCTGTAATATGTTTTTTTATATATGAAATTCTTTATTTGTGTAGTGTATAAAATTCGCCCATTAGACTTTGGATCGCACCATCCAATGGCTTGATCTCCATCTTTTGAAAACCTGCACAAGTAAGGGCATGTTCAATGTTCGATCTGGTTTGTAAGATATCAAGGCCTGTAAGATGACTTGACAACCAGCCTACAATGGATTCTTTTGGTGCGATATAGTCATCGCTTACTTTGTGGCTGACCAGATAAAGATAACCGGAAGGAGTGAGAGCCTGTGCCATTTTTGCTGTCAGCTCTAGTAGGTTTGCGCTGGCAAAATCTAAGATGCCCGATGCGATAATCAGGTCGTAATTGCCGCCAATGGGATCTGTCATGAAGTCGCCGCGCATGATGGATAAGCGATGCTCCAGATGCCCCTCTGCCACCAATTCTTCAGGAACATCAGCAACTCCAGGCTGTTCAAAAATGATGCCGGAGGCCAAAGGGAACTGGCGTACAAATTCAATTGCCATCATTCCTGATCCTCCGCCAAGATCTAATATCCGAAGAGGGGCAGCAGGCTCTACCAATTGTGAGGCTGCGCGCAAAAAGGACTGAACACGGCCTGTACGAACCTCTACCGCAGTTAAGCGTGCCAGCTTGCAGAAATCAAACAGCTCTTTACCTTGGTTCTGCTTTAGAATGGCGGGATCGGGTCCGAGACGTACCAGCTCTTCCACTTGGTCGAGTCCTGTCATCTGGTTCCAGAAGGTCAGATATTCCCCGAGGTTTCTTTCGTCATATCCGGTCATTGACGCGATTTTTTCCGCGGATGTATCGTCTTTTAGAAAATCAAAAACCTTAAGGGAAATGCCGGCGAATAGGAGCTGCGTTTCTCTGTATTGCTGCAGCATTCCAAGAAACTTTCTGGGACTATGGCTAGGATATTCCATGATAAACACCTCTTTCCAATTTATTTGTATGCCTAGCATACAAAAGGAATAAAAAAAAACAGCTTCTACCAAGCCGGGATAAAATGAAATTATTCTCTCATAAATCCCCTCCCTATCCTTCGTAGGTTCATAAAACGGTGATTGCTAGAAAGGCAGTTATCCTGGCTCTGGATCATTGCTTGCCCAAACCTTCCCAGAGCTTGCGCTCCAGTGGTATTTTTCAGGTTTGCTCCCCATTACAGTGGCGGGACCGCGCCGGTATTTCACCGGACTTCCCTATTAAGCCCCTAAGGGCACCTATCTCAACAGTATGAAATTCATTCTCATGGTAGCAAATAATAATCTGTTTGTCAACGAGAGGTTATTCGTATCATGTTATAAGATTTTTCATGGTTTTTTTATCATGTAGAGTCAGCAGTTGTTATACGCACTGAATTTCGATACAATAGGGTCATGAAGAAAAAATCTTATAGAACGATGAGTAAGTTTATGCGATTGATTGAAACCATTGCGAACAGCAAAATGAAACAGCTGGATTTTGGTGATGGCATCGTTTTGTATCGAGGGGAGATCCACATGATTCGGGCGATTGGCGATCGTCCGGGCATGTTTATTTCTGAAATTGCACGATATTTTGGTGTTACCCGGGCGGTTGTTTCGAAAAGTGTTTTGAAAATCGAAAAGAGTGGCTATGTACGCAAAGTGATAGACCCATTAGATAAGAAGCGGATTCAAGTTTACCTGACGGAGCGGGGAGAGGCCGCATATCAGGCTCATAATGCATTTCACTTGGAGAAAGACGATTATATTTTTGCGCATTTGGAGGGCTTAAGCGCAGAAGAATTAGAAGCAGTCAGTGTGTTTTTAGACAAAGCACAGCAAATGATCGATCATCATTTTTGAAAGGAGGCGGACATGAAGCAGCTTAAGTTTATTTCATTGTCCTTTGATTCTGAACGGAAGCCGTGAAAAAAGAGCCAATGATATACCGGTTGCTGAGAAGGAGGAGCAAGTTAGAGAGGAACTCACTCCCCCTGTTATTACAAAGGCTGATATTCGCAAGAATTCGATAACCTATACAGCTAACCAAGAGACAGTCTCGAAGAGATTGCTTCCTTCCTATGCAGCAATCAAAAATCAATAGATACTGTTTCGGTTATGCCGGGGCTGGCAAAGCGGCCATCCCTAGAAACATTGCTAATTTTGGACTGGCTCTAGGCAAGGCCGATTTCATCAAGGAGATGCAAATGCCCGTGCAAAGGTCATCTTTTTCGGAGACAGCTTCCAACTTGAGCCTGTTAGCAATTACTTTCGATTACTGTATTTCAGCAATTAGACGAACGGGCAGACCGCTGGAATTCTTTAAAGGAAGGGGGAAGCAATAGAACTTGAAGGTATCTTGCTTTACTTGATTGAGGTTAATAATATTCTCAATGACGAAGATATTATGGGCTGCGCAGTACATATCGGCCTCTCGGTGACCTTCTTTTCGCTTTACTCCTGGCGCATCAATGCCAATAAAATTAACTTCTTTTTGAATTAGATATTCCAGGGTTTTATTAGATAGCTCAGGATGCCCTGCTTCAGGATGCCCAGTGACATAAAAATCTGTTTTATAATAGGTTGGCAGCCAGTCGGTTTTAAAGATAATAAAATCATCTTTTTGGACATTTACCTCATTTCCAAAGTCGCTAGGTTCAATTTCACGATTGAATATATTCTCGACATGGACTACTTTAGCTGTTCCAATAAATCGGTTTATATCTAGATTCGAAACGTTCATAATATCAAGATGGGTGCCTAAATGCCCTAAACGGGCTACGTTGATTCCATCTTTCTGATTAAAGAATGGATTATTCTTATCTTGTTCATCGATGGGGAGAGTCAAATCAATTAACATAGCATTTACTCCTTACTTGTATATTTTTGTTTCGTAAGTAAACTATAATTCAAGGAAACAAAAAAATCAAGAGTAGAGAATGGCTTGATTTTATCTGAAATTTGGTGAATAATAGGGTTATGAAAAAAGATGATATGAAAGAATTCTTGAATACGTTAAAACGCCTCACGATTAAAATGGGAGAACTGAGCAGGCATGCCAGCGATATTGCGCCAATCGGTAAGCTGAGCTTTTCTGAGCTGAATCTTTTAACGTTAATTGGAGATTTTGACAATATTAGAGTTACCGAATTAGCATTAAAATATGGTGCCACCAAAGGTGCTATCTCAAAGATGGTTAAGAAATTGGTTCAGAAAGAATTGGTTAACAAATCTAGAACTCAGGAAAATGAGAAGGAAGTACTCTTATCCTTAACAGCTATGGGGATAAAGATTTATAATGAGAAGGAAGTACATTTTGAACAATTGTCTGCCAATGTTTCGAAAGAGCTTGAAGGCCTGACCAAGGAGCAGCGAAGATCTCTGTTCAATATTCTGGATCTTGTGGAAGCTCACATTGACGAGCACCTTCATGAGCCCCCACCGGATCAGGATTAGCAGGATGTTAATTTTGATATATCCAAATCGAAAAATTTATCAAGGTTATATAAGAATTCATTCATTTTAGAGTCTATATTTATTAATAAATATAGAAAAAAGAAATGGCATTGACAAAAAAAGGGGATCATACTATAATTCAATTAATAACAATTATCAACAAGGAACAATGAAAAGCACAAGTTGACAAAATGCAATTGAAAAGTATAAAATTAAAAAAAGTAGAAAACGAAGGAGGTTGTAATCATGAAAAAAATATTATTGGGCGTAGGTTTACTTTTATCAGTAAGCGTTGGGACAGGCACTGCAGCTCCTATTAATGACTTAGGCAGAGGAGAAAGTGCAGTTGGTATATTGACTGACACAATTTACGTAGAACACAAAATTGGCAAAGATCTTACAATCGGATACCAAAATGTAGATCGAAAACATGGTAGCGATATGGATGATTTTTATGCACAGTATCAATTACCATCTAGCAGTGTTCGAGCTATTCTTGGTCATCGAGATCTTGGTTCTGGTTCAACCTACATAGGGTTATCTGTAAGTGAAGGACTGGCTCCCAGAGTAGATGGCTATGCTTCTATCATTGGCAGTGACGATTTTGTCGAATACCAAGTTGGGGCAAAATATGAATTGACAAAAGAAGTTGACCTGAATCTTAACTACCGCAACTTCAGGCCTGATCATTATCGTAATGAAAGCCGTCTTGAAGTTGGTGCGAGCTACAAATTCTAAGGCTGTTGTTTAAAGAAGATGTATGTCACATCTTTTGGAATATAGTCAAAGTAAACCCTCCTATGGACAGGTTAATACCTGTTCATAGGAGGGTTTCGTGCAATGAAAAGAGTTAAACAAACTCTGATATAAGGGGTGCTTTTTTGTATTACTAATGGGAAATTATAGGAAATATTTCCTGGAAAATAGTAAATAAAATGTCGATAATGTTTGCCACATCGTCATCAGGGTTGCTGTAATTTCACGTTGTACCGTTGGAGAGGTTTCGCTGGCTAAATCTATGAATTAGCGAGGTGAAAGTCGATGCTCTAGTAAATATAAAATGTATTGTTTATTTCCATGCATTTGTTGACAGATTGGTATGAATTGATTAAGATGAGTGTATAGAATTTACAAAAAAAGGATATTGAGTATGGGTTTTAAGGGAGGTTGCGTTGTGAACTCAATTATTTACAGTATTAAGAATCATCGCTCTATAAGGAATTATTTAGAGAAAGATATACCAGAAGAGGTGCTGCAGGAGATCTTGGAAGCGGCAAATGCCATGCCAACCTCTATTAATGGGCAGCAAATTTCGATTGTCGTTATTAAAGATAAAAGCAAAAAGGAGAAAATTGCTGAATGGACAGGAGGGCAGCCTTGGATTTCACAAGCCCCTGTATTCTTGGTCTTTGTTGCTGATTTTTATAAAGCATATATTGCTTGTGAGAAAAATGGCAGCCATCAGATCATTCATGAGAGTATCGAAGGAAGCTTGGTCGGAGCCGTTGATGCAGGTCTTGCCATGGGAGCGGCTATTATTTCTGCGGAATCGTTAGGTCTTGGGATTGTTCCCATTGGAGCAGTTCGCAGGAATCCTCAAGAAATGATCGATTTATTAGGTCTTCCTCAATATACGTATCCTTTAGTGGGATTGGTGATTGGTTATCCAGCGGATGCTTCTGCGCAAAAGCCAAGGTTTCCCCTAGAAACTCTAGTGCATGTGGAAGAGTATCAGAAGGATAAAATTGCACCTGCTATTGATGAATATGATACTATCATGTCGAAATATTACAGTGAACGAGGCGATAAGGATACAAATTGGAGCAAGCAAGTCGCAAATGCATATAAACAGGTTTATTTTCCCGATGTTTATCCAACCATGAAGAAACAAGGGTTCTTGAATGATAAATAGACTCTTTTATAATGCAGCCAGTAAGCGTACAGTAAGTACTAATAAGCAAGGATATACATCCATGGAATGTCCATGAGTGTATATCCTTTTTATATGAGCCAAAGCTGTTTACTGCCAGATTACCTGCAAGGGTTTGCGATCGACGAGCCGTTTATATTTATATTTGGGATATCCTACCATGATCCCCCCGGTTACGGTCATGTCCTCCGGCAGCTTTAGAAGGTCGAGGAGGGGTTGATAGCCGGATAAAGCACAGGCTTCAAAAAATCCTGCCCAGCAGGTTCCCAGTTCAATTGTCGGAGCATATAATTCCGCGTAGGCTAGAGTAAAATGTGTATTATCTCGCGCCCGAGGCATCACGTTTTTGGGTGCAATGGCTGCGATTAGGCAGGGAGCACCCCGCAGAATGCCATCATGACCCGTTTTACGATAGTTGCTTACGATTCTCTTGAAGTAGGGTGCCATGGGAGAAGCAGTTTTAATGGCTTCTTCCATCCAATCGATGGTAGCGGCAGTAATGCTTTTTAGTGTCTCTGGATTGTGAATCACATAATAGGTGACTCCCTGAGTATTGCCGCCTGTCGGTGCCATTCTGGCTACGTTGAGAAGCTGCAGCAGCTTTTCTTTGGGGACGGCTGATGGCTTATAACAGCGGATCGATCGTCGGGAGCGCAGAAACGCAGCTGCGTTTTTGGAATCCAATGGGGTAGTGTTTTCCAATGGAACTTGATTGGAGAGAGGTGCTTTTACATTATTCAGGGCTTCTCGCGGACAGACGGCCACGCAGTGACCACAGGCAATACAGGGGTTTCCTGTATCTTCGGGTCCATGTTTTCCCATTTTGAGTACATCTGTGGGACAAACGCTGGCACAGATGCTGCAGCGGATACATTTTTCTTGATCGACTTGAATGATGGAGTCCATATCATGATTCCTTCTTTCTATCGTTTTTTACCAAATTTCAGCCTCTTGCTGTTGCAGGTACAATTAGTTTGTTCCCCTGCTGATGGATGATACATCGAATGATCCATAGCCAAAATTTAGCTTATGATTACTATAACAT
>CAMKSY010000086.1 GCA_946415545.1 uncultured Pelosinus sp.
TTTGCATAAGCGATTCGCTCGATTTTTGATACAGCCAACTTTCTATTTAGAGGCTTTAAATAGTTTTCTTGATAATAGGAAGCTCCAACATCTTCGACGAGTGTAAGATGATATGGCGTTAGAAAATCAGTTAAATCTAATGGATTAATTCCAAAAAGCCATGGATGAGATTTTGACTCGAAATAGTTTAATATGTTATCTGCCCCGGGTATATCGGAGGTCTGATCGATGATACTCTTCAAGATGTATGAAAAGACTACTATGCTTCCTGAGGAGGCTTTTGAGATAAATTCGAGGGTACTTATTACACCTTTTTCAGAAATATAGGGAGTAACTCCTTCCCAAATGAAGAAAATCGGCTTTGAAAAATCTAGTTGCTTAAGGCTTAATACTTCATCAAGAGTTTGCTGATTAAAATCAATGGGGGTAAAGGTAACATGGGAAGGCGTTTCATCAAGAAATCCTTGTATTTTCTTCTTTTTTATATCTTGCATAATCGGTAAATCAACTTCAATTACCTTCAGCTTGTCAATGCCTGGAATTCGATATGGCCGTGTGTCTAAACCAGCTCCCAATATAACGATCTGGTCAATGCCATTCGTAATTGCCGCTTTAAGTAAATCATCAATATATTTCGTTCTACAGATTAATGCGCCATAAGTACCTTTTGTCATAAGTTCAGAGAAGAGAATTTCCATATCTCGGATGAATTTAAATTTCATCTGGAAAAGAATGATTTTACTAAAAAAGTGTTTAATAACAGGATCATAAAACAGTTGCGTTTCCTTTGGCTGGTACTGTTCAATCAATCGCATAGATGCCACTAGAAAAGCAGTTTTCCAACTCAGGTTACTGGACATCAGGTATCATCCTTTCTCTATTTAGCATAACGTATTATACAATACTCAAAATAGCTTGGCTTAACTACTATATAGTTACGCCAGAACTTTTTTATTTCCTTTATATGTAATAAAAATACTCAGCAGAACACTAGGAAGCATATGCCAATTCCAGCAAAGTATTCATACAATAAGTTAACAATCCATCATATTATGGATACTGGTGTGGAATTTGCAGGAATTTGTATTTTGTGGTTGAAGAAAGGCATAATAAAGTTTTTAATTGCAGTAAAGAACTGAGGGGGTTTACCCATGATTGTGCTAAAAAGTGAACGAGAAATAAAAATGATGCAGGAAGCAGGCGAAATTTTGGCTTCTTGTCATAAAGAAATTCAAAAAATTATTAGGCCTGGCATCCGTACTTTAGAAATCAATACCTTCGTTGAAGATTATTTAGCTGTACGGAGAGCTACACCTGAGCAAAGAGGATATCGGGGATACCCCTATGCGATTTGCGCCTCTGTTAACGATGAGATTTGCCATGGGTTTCCGAATAAGAAACCACTTAGAAATGGCGATATTTTAACAATTGATATGGTAGTTAATTATAATGGTGCCCTTGCTGATTCCGCTTGGAGCTATGCGGTTGGTACAATTTCAGATAAAGCACTGCATCTGCTTAAAGTCACTAAAGAGTCTTTGTATAAAGGTATTGAGCAGGCGCAGATTGGAAATCGGGTAGGAGATATTGGATATACAATTCAAACCTTTGTTGAAAAGGAAGGATTTTCTGTTGTAAGAGATTTTACTGGGCATGGTATCGGACCTCATATCCACGAAGAGCCTTCTATCCCTCATTATGGTAAGCCTGGAAAGGGGATACGATTGGAAGAAGGTATGGTCATAACAATAGAACCTATGATTAATGCGGGTGTGTGGCAATGTAAAATTGATGAGAATGAATGGACTGCCAGAACGGCTGATGGTAAGCTTTCTGCTCAATATGAGCATACAATTGCCATTACGAGTAATGGACCACTTATTTTAACGGACCAATCATGCTAGTACCTGTGTCAATTGGTAGTTTCAATGGGCAGTCACTCATACAATTGCAATTTTAAATCTGATGAAACCCGCGAATTATGCGGGTTTTTAATCTTTTACAATAAGTCATAAATTCTCCCGATCATGTACATGATAATAAAAAAGTCCAAAAGGAGGATCATATGGATAACAAACAACGAAGTTTTTCCGCAGGGTATCTTATTATCGCCATGCTGGCAACTTGGCTCTTTAACGATCTCGTTTATAAACCATTCATTATTCGTGAAACAGAAGTCAGCTACAATGTTTTCCTCCAGGATTTAAAGGAGAACAAGATTAATGAGGTTATTTTGAGTGGCGATCGTATCGTTTTTACGTTGAAAGCCACCGAAAATCAAAAAGAAACTGCCGCCAATGTTGTGGCAGTCACTGATCCAGACTTAGTGGATCGCCTGATTGCATCAGGGGTAGCTTTTTCAGCACAAGCTCCAACGAAAAGTTTGCTTTCCACCCTGCTTGGATGGATTCTTCCCCTTCTCCCTTTATTCTTAATTTGGTACTTCATATTTAAGCGGATGGGCGGGGGGCCAAGCGCCATGTCCCTGGGAAAAAGTAAAGCGCATGAGATTAGCGGGGAAATGATTGGTATTAAATTCAGTGATGTAGGCGGGGTCGGCGAAGCAGAAGTTGAATTGCGGGAAATCATCGAATATCTGAAGAATCCAGGGAAGTTTAGTAAAATGGGAGCCAAGCTGCCTAAGGGGGTACTTCTTGCTGGTTCACCTGGAACAGGAAAAACACTTCTTGCTAAAGCGACAGCGGGAGAAGCGGAAGTTCCATTTTTCTTTCTAACCGGTTCAAGTTTTGTTGAAATGTTTGTCGGAGTAGGTGCTGCAAGGGTGCGGGATCTTTTCGAACAGGCACAAAAGAAGGCTCCCTGTATTATATTTATCGATGAGATTGATGCTATTGGACAAGCGAGGACGAGTGTAGCAGGGATAGGCGGCAACAGCGAACAGGAAAATACTCTAAATCAGTTGCTGGCGGAGATGGACGGATTTGCGGCTAATTCTGGTGTGGTCATTATGGCAGCTACCAATCGCCCGGAAATCCTGGATGCTGCATTGATACGACCAGGTCGTTTTGACCGACAGATTCAAGTAAATTTACCTACTGAGCCAGGTCGTCTTGAAATTCTAGCCATTCATACTCGCAGCATGCCCCTTGGCAGTGATGTAAATCTTGAACGTCTCGCGAAGATAACAGCTGGTTTTTCAGGAGCAGAATTAGCCAATCTTGCCAATGAAGCTGCCTTGTTAGCCATCCGGCAAGGGACTAAGACCATTTCTATGGCTGATTTTGATTTAGCTATCGAGCGGGTTGTAGCTGGGCTGCAGCGAAAAACGCCCCTTTCTGATGCCATTCGATCTAAGGTTTCTTATCATGAAGTTGGCCACGCACTTACTGCTTATTATCTTCCTGGAACCGATCCGGTTCATAAAATCAGTATTATCCCAACAGCGAAAGGTGCGCTAGGATATACCATGCAGATGCCGGAAGAAGATCGCTATCTTATCGGAGAGAATGAGCTTAAGGCACGCATCGCCGTAATGCTTGGCGGAAGGGCGGCAGAACTCATTATTTTCCAGGAAGCCTCTACCGGTGCTTCCAATGACCTTGAACGAGCTACTGAAATGGCACGGCGTATGATTACTGAGTTCGGAATGTCCCTAAAGCTAGGACCGGTTCGTTATGCGAATACTACAGGAACCTACTTAAGAAGTGGTGTTTCAGGACGAGATGACCTAAGTCCTGCCACTATTTTACATATTGATCAAGAAATCCATCGATTGCTGGATGAAGCACAAAACACGGCTAAGGGGATTCTCACGGAACACATTGCGGTTTTACATGAGGTCGCACAGTTTTTAAAAGAGAAGGAAGCTATTTCTGGAGATGATCTTGCTCGTATTGTAACATCGATGTCTTAATATCAGTTTGATTCCATGATATTAGATAGCTTAAATCCTTTATGATCAGGATTTAGGCTATTTTTATTCTGCATAGAAGTTGACATTTCAACTAAAAAAATATAATCTTATAATTATTGAATTTTAATTTGAAAGGAGGAATGACGGATTAACAAATTGAAAAATGAGGTCTTACGGGAAGTTGGGATGCTTGCACGCTGCATTCAGTCCATGAGTGATATAAAATTTCGAGAAATAAGATTACAACGAGGGCAATTTATTTTTCTAACTCGTATTTGCGAATGTCCTGGTATTAATCTGGTTGAACTTTCTAATCTATTGAAAGTCGATAAGGCGACAACAACCAAGGCAGTTCAGAAGCTGATGGATGAGAACTATGTGATAAGAGAACGCGGTCATGATGATAAACGCATGTGGCACCTTTTTCCGTCAGCAAAAGCTAAGGAGGCTTACTCCTATATCATTCAAGAAGAAAATCAGAATATTGAAAGCTGCTTCAAAGGATTTAGTTTAGGAGAAAAAGAAGCCGTATTTCAATTGTTGAAGAGAATGCGTGAAAATATTGAACAGGATTGGAAAGAGCTAAAGAATTTCAAAGAAGAACGAGAATGAAGATGGTATATACAATAGTTAATTGGGGGAATAGCTTTGAAAATTGTTGATTTGCGAAGTGATACGGTAACTAAACCTACTTTGGAGATGCGGCAAGCCATGTACCAAGCGGAAGTTGGCGATGACGTATATGGGGAAGATCCGACAGTGCAAAAACTGGAAGAACTGGGTGCTGGGATTATGGGAAAAGAGTCTGCGTTATTTGTTGCCAGCGGAACAATGGGCAACCAAATTGCCCTAATGGCGCATACCGATAAGGGCGATGAAGTCATTTGTGAAGCCGATTCTCACATCTTTTATTATGAAGTCGCCGGAATCGCCTGCTTGGCAGGTGCACAAGCACGCCCGATTGCTGGGCAGCGTGGTATTCTTTCCCCAGATATAATCAAACATCATATTCGACCACAAGATATTCATCAGCCTCGTACGGGCTTAATTTGTCTGGAAAACACCCATAATCGAGCTGGTGGAACCTGCTATTCCGTTCAGGATCTAGCGCAGATCAAAGATCTGGCTGATTCTTATGAAATTCCGGTGCATATTGATGGAGCTAGAATCTTTAATGCAGCCGCAGCACAAAATGTGAGTGTAGAGAAATTAGCGGAAAAAGCTAATTCAATCACATTTTGTCTTTCCAAAGGATTATGTGCACCTGTAGGTTCCCTGTTAACAGGTTCCTATGATTTCATAGAGAAATGCCGTCGTTATAGAAAAATGTTAGGTGGCGGAATGAGACAGGCTGGTATCATCGCTGCTGCGGGTATTGTTGGATTAGAAACGATGGTAGAACGGTTACAGTATGATCATCAGCATGCAAAGATGTTGGCTGAAGCGTTAATTACCATTGGAATGGATATCGATATAAAAACAGTTCAAACTAATATTGTTATTGCAGATGTTTCTTCATTCGGTATTACGGCCAAGCAGGCGGCAGCATTATTAGGAGAGCAAGGAATTAGGGTTGCTGTATTTGGAGAGTACAGTATACGTTTTGTTACCCATCACGGCATAGAGAAAGATGATATTAGTCACACCGCTAGTCTAGTTGCTAAAATAGTTAAAGGAATATAATGTGGCTGTCTTTCCTTAAAGGCCGCAGAATAACTATTACTATCAGCAGTTTAACGTGAAGTATTATTTGTGAAAACGTTTCTGTGAGTGTAATAATTTGAATGTCCTAATGAACACTGAAGTGAAAAAGGAGGAATAACCAGTGTTTGGAATTGTACACTATGAGATGTTCTTAGTTGCGGGTATCATACTGAATTTGACTCCTGGCCCTGATACGATATACGTTTTGAGTCGCAGCATTTCACAAGGTCATAGGGCGGGAATTTATTCTGCATTAGGAATTAGTACAGGAGGTTTAGTTCATACCTTGTTTGCAGCATTGGGATTATCTGTAATATTGGCTCAATCTTATTTTATATTTACCATTATCAAGATAGCCGGTGCTTGCTATCTTGCATATTTAGGTATCACTACTTTGCTTGCCAAAGATAGTACACTCGTTTCATCTAATAGAGAAGCCATGTCGAATCAAGATTTATATTTGCAAGGGCTTTTAACCAGTGTGCTTAATCCCAAAGTTGCTCTGTTTTTTCTGTCTTTTCTTCCCCAGTTTATTGTCTTAGAGAATAGCTATGGTATTTTACCTTTTATACTTCTTGGAGTTACTTTTGCAACAACCGGTACTCTTTGGTGCCTACTACTCGTTTTTTTCTCATCTGGCATGACAAATTTCCTTCGGCAAAAAAGTCAAGCGACTCATATGATGAACAAAGTATGCGGGGGAATTTATTTGCTCTTGGGGGTAAAAATTCTAACGGTTGAGCGATGAAACTAAGTTGGATTATTAAGGTAATGAACTTAAAGACATTAGAAGGTATCATTCAAAGGTAGGCTGTCATGCAAGAGTGCTTTTGATCTTGCAGAAGCAACTCGCTGTATATTGAGTTATGAACGTAGTTTTTTAAAGCCTGTATCTAAATAAGTTAAAATAGGCATTGGTCAAAATATATTGACTAATGCCTATTTTTTTCTCTCCAATTCAATTCTTGCTAATTTGTATTACTGTAGGGTGGATAAAAGCCCATTAGATTTTTAACAGTACGGCAGTTGTCCGCAGATGTTAGCATTTCAAGCAAAATAAAGGCCACTGCCAAGGCAGTCGACGGACATGATGATGTTATTATATTTCTATCAATGACGATAGGTTGCTTCATTACTTGTACTCCGAAAGCAGCTAATTGTTGCTGACGCAAGCCATTATTTAAATGATAGGTTGTACCTTTACGATCTTTTAATACGCCGCTTTTGCCTAATGGTAAAGCTCCAACGCATACGGAAGCGATGATTTTTTTCTCCTGATCAAATTTTCGGATGATAGAAAGAAATTCATCGCTAAAAGCATCGACGTAAAAACCTGCTTCTTCAAAGCCACCTGGGATAGCCAAGGCATCAAACATCGTTACATCAACATCAGATAGCTGTATCTCGGGAATTATGGTGAAATTCCAGGTACACTTCAACTCTTTTCGTAGACCACAAGTTATTACTTCAGTAGAACCATCTCCTTCTAGCTTATTCCAGCCAAGCACATCGGTAAAAACACTGGCTTCATAAGCTTCAAAACCGTTAGATAGTAAGAGTAGTATTTTTCTTGTTTTCATTACGATCGCCGCCTTGATTGTATTTTCTTATGTTTTATCGTATCATAGACGCAAGTAAATATAAAATTGAAT
This sequence comes from uncultured Pelosinus sp., assembly GCA_946415545.1. GTDB lineage: Bacteria > Bacillota > Negativicutes > DSM-13327 > DSM-13327 > Pelosinus. Next base: position 7,231 of record CAMKSY010000086.1, read on the forward strand.
GTTTAGAATCTGAGGTTCGATAATACTGAATTAAAGAAGGTGGCTTATGGAACTCCGTCAACTCAAAACGTTTGCGCTCATTGCAAAACTGGGCAGCTTTGTTCAGGCGGCAGATCGGTTAGGATATGCTCAGTCAACTGTAACAAACCATATTCAAATTTTGGAAAATGAGATGGGGGTTAGGTTATTTGAACGGCTTGGGCATCGAGTCATGTTAACGAATCAGGGGAAATCCTTGCTGCCCTATGCTCAACAAGTCATTCAGCTTACTTCTGAAGCGTTAACAATTACCCAAAAAATTGATGACGATCTTCAAGGTAAATTGACAATTGGCACTGGTGAGTCATTGGGAACCTATCGTCTGCCAAGGTTGTTCCAGACTTACCGAAAAGCTCATTCCAAAGTAGAAATGATTTTAAAGTTTGCAAGTTGTACGAATATTTGCGATCGTATCCGTAACAACGAAATTGATGTTGGGATTATCATTAACGATAAGATTATGGGGGAAGATCTTATTGTGAAGAATATATCTGATGAACAAATGCTATTCCTAACAGCTGCAGATCATCCGTTGGTTCTTAAGAAGATCATTACACCCCATGACCTCGCTGGAACATGCGTCATTTTTACTGAACCAGGCTGCAGTTATCGTTCTTCCGTAGAAAAAATCTTAAAGGACTGTAGGGTGTCACCACAGTCCTTCTTAGAAGCGAGCAGTATTGAAACGATAAAGCAATTGATTATGCTTGGTCTGGGAATTTCCATGCTGCCTCGGTTTACAGTTGAAAAAGAATTATCAGAAGGTCGTATGCATGCTGTCTGCTGGGATGGACCTATTCCCAACTACAAAGTACAAATCTTGTATCACAAAGACAAATGGATATCACCAATCCTTCAATCTTTCTTAGATGCGACACGCGAATGTTTAATTGGCACCGAGGGGGCCGTGTAAGCCTCGCAATGGCTAGAAGTGAGAAATCTTAATTATTTTTCTCTGTACAATAGTATAATAGTGCTGCAGCGGGCATACTTAGTCCCAGAATGGATGCAAGCATCCAGCCGCCATAGGCATATGCCCAGCCGCCTAATGCCGATCCGATTGCTCCCCCGATAAAGAAAACAGCCATAAATATTCCGTTTACACGCCCTCGTATTTCATTCCCTAGTGAATAAATCGCACGCTGGCCGAGAACAAGATTGCCGGATACTGCCATATCTAACGTTATTGCTGCAACAACCATCATCGCTAAAGATAATGTTGAATAGCCTTCAACTATATGAGTAAGCAGGAAAGATAAAATTGCAATTACAATTGCTAAGCCAGTTAAAAATTTTGTCCATCCCTTATCGGCTAATCTTCCTGCAATAGGAGCTGCTATAGCGCCAGATACACCAGCAAGGGCGAATAGGGCAATTCCTTGCTGTGATAAATGAAAATCATTGGTTAGGGATAAGGGGATCACTGTCCAGAATAAGCTAAAAGCACCAAATAAGCATGCCTGATATAAGGAGCGTCGACGTAAAACAGCCTTCGTTTTAAATAGTGACCACAGGGAACTAAGCAGTTCACTATAATCCAAGCCAGGTAAAGGCTTACGCTCAGGAAGAACAAAAGCCAACAGCATGGTTAATATTGCAGTAATGGAAGCTGATAGGGTGAATACTGCCTGCCATCCCCAAAGGTCAGTAACAAAGCTGGCGATAGGTCGAGCAAGCATGATTCCAAGCAATAGTCCGCTCATTACATTACCTACTACTTGACCACGCTGTTCTTCTGCTGCTAAATGAGCCGCGTAGGGCACCAAGATTTGGGCTGCCACAGAACCTAACCCAATAAACATTGCTGTTATAAGAAAGAACAGTGCACTCTCTGCCAAGGGGGCTGCAACTAATGCACAAATAACGACTACTAATGCTGATATGACTAATCGTCTATTCTCGATAAGATCGCTAAGCGGAACAAGAAATAATAAGCCCAGAACATAGCCAACTTGGGTCAGGGTCACGATTAATCCTGCTGAAGCCAGAGAAAGATGAGTATCTATACTAATAGGACCAACTAAAGGCTGTGCATAATAAAGATTTGCAACAATCACTCCACATGCAATTGCTAACAGAAATGTAATCCAGTTTGGGACGCTCTTTGTTTCTAATTGTGTATGATTCATATAATAATCCCTTCCTTAGTTTAATAACTTTTTAAGATACTGAACGTTTAGTTCAGTTAATGAGTTAATTATAAACTGAACGTTCAGTATTGTAAAGAACTATTTTTGCTTTTCTTATGAAAATAGATTTAGTATAATGTACGTATAGTTTTAATGGATATAAACATACGCAGGGAGGTATCTTCTTGGAAAAGAAAAAAGGACGCCCACGTAACGTTGAGACGGAAAAAGCCATTCTTGCTGCTTCTTATGAGTTGTTGTTGGAGAATGGTTTTGGGGCTGTAACTGTTGAAAAAATTGCTGAACGAGCTAAGGTGAGTAAAGCGACGATTTATAAATGGTGGCCAAACAAGGCCGCAGTTGTTATGGACAGCTTTCTATCTGCTGCTATGTCCAGGCTTCCAGTGCCGGATACAGGCTCGGTTATTAATGATATAGTCATTCAAGTTACCAATTTAGCTAAGTTTTTGACTAGCCGGGAAGGGAAAGTAATCAATGAGCTAATTGCAGAAGGGCAATTTGATGTAAAACTGGCGGAGGAATATCGGACAAGATATTTTAATCCTCGACGGCTTGAGTCACGACGCATTTTAGAGAGAGGGATGGACAGAGGAGAGTTAAGGAAGGATTTGGATGTTGAATTAAGCATTGACTTAATTTATGGTCCGCTTTTTTACCGATTATTAGTAACAGGTGATACTTTAGATGAATCTTTTATAGAAGTTTTAATAAAATATGCTTTTGAAGGCATTAATTCACAGAGATAATTTGAGCGTCTTAGCTTAGTATGATGTTACTCATTCGAAGCATAAGAGTAGAAATAAGGATGTTCCTGACTCTAATCAGTAGTGTAGTAACAAAGCTAGAAGAAGCAATTTAGTGCACAAAAACTATTTGATATTACTTCTCATTAGTGATATAGAATGATATGATAAAGGCATGTGCGTTACTCTCTAAACTAATCGAGCAGATAATAGAAATTGAGAATATGCGCATAAGAAAACATTTGAGGAAGGAATAATGCCCAATGAAGATTATTGATGCCCATATCCATTTTTGCCGGGAGCCTTACTTTGATCAGATTGCAGAATTGGCGGGTCATAAAAATACTGGTGTACATCTGAAAGAGCAATATACTGCGCATAACATCGTTCATGGGGTCGTTATGGGCAACCGGGGCCTGGAGCTCTCCGAACATGAGTATCCTGACTATCTTAGTTATTGCATCGGGCTTGATAGCACCTGTTTTGATGCGGATAAAGTAGTGCAGCAGGCTTACTTAGTAGAGAAGCATTTACAAAGAAAAAATTGTGTTGGGATAAAGCTATATCCGGGCTACAATCACTTTTATATTTATGATTCGGTAGTTGACCCGTTTTATCAGCTGGCAATGCAATATAAAAAACCAGTGGCAATTCATACTGGTCTGACTGCTTCCAGCAATGCTTTGTTGAAATACAGTCATCCTTTGACTTTGGATGAAGTTGCGGTGCGCTATCCTCAGGTTCAATTTGTCATGTGTCATATTGGTAACCCATGGTTAGTCGACGCAATCGCCGTTATTGAGAAAAATGAGAATGTAGCTGCCGACCTTTCAGGAATTTTGGAAGGGCGGATTGATAGTATGCCGGATTTTTTTGAAAGAAAGAAGGGCTATCTTAACTTTATAAAAGTATGGCTAGAATACCTGGATAACTATGAACGCCTGTTATATGGAACCGATTGGCCCTTGGCTAACATCTCCAATTATATCGAGTTTGTTGAATATATTATTCCCTCAAAACATCATGACAAGGTGTTCTTTGATAACGCCAACAGGATCTATGAGCTTGGTCTTTGACAGGAGTTTAATAGCATGGTAGAAAAGAAGCTTACTATGAATTCGAAAGATTTATTTTTATACTGCCTAACCAAACCTGGAGCAATTGAGGATTACCCTTTTGGTCCTGATATCATTGTTATTAAGGTAGCATCTAAGATGTTTGCGCTACTATCGCGTAGAAACGGTCAGGATAATCTTTCGTTGAAATGTGATCCTTACTATTCAGAAGTATTAAGACAGCAGTATTCAAGCCTCATACCTGGCTATCATCTAAATAAGCGCCATTGGAATACATTACTGCTTGATGGTAGTATCCCAGAACGTGAAATAAGAGGCTTGATTGATCATTCTTATGAATTAGTGTATAAATCACTTCCCAGGAGCAAGAGAGTGGAATATCAAGAAGATTGATACTGCATTGTTTATTTAGTCAGTACAGGATTTTCTATCTATATTCAAGAAAGAGAATAAGCATATAATTAAACCTCCGTTGTCAGGTTCTTTGTAACTGACAACGGAGGTTCAATTAAATTTAGACTACTGAATTATTCTTTTTCATTATCTAATCATATAAAAGATTGGGAAGCATATCAATTATTGATCAATGTTCTTACATAGTATCTAAGTTTGCTACTACAGCAGGAAAGTACTTCGGTGTATAGAATATTAATACTGTTTTTCTTTGAGAAGGAAATCTATAATTGTTTTTGCATATAGCAACGATATGGTTAAAAGTATGAAAACTCAGATGGGAGCGTTGTATCGTGCGTAAATTCATTTGTTTTGTAATTGTCATTAACTTTTTGCTGATCTTTACTGTGGGGAATTCATATTGCTACGCAGCCGATTCCAAGATTGAAATGGATTGGGATTATTTAGCTCCATTTACCAGTAACCGGGACATTGATACGGTATCGCTACATATAGTTAAGAAAATATATGAAAAAAATAATAGATCTGTATACAGGGGGGTTACAATTACCCGTCCGTATGGAAGCATAGATTTTACAAAGCAGAATCAAGATAGCTCTGCAGTCGGCATCGGGCCTGTTTATATGATTCGAAATGAAAAAGAACTCTCTGGCAAGCTATCAGCAGCACTCGATTTGAGTGGCGGTTTTATCCTGTATGATAAAGTATTTCCTGCTGGCGGAAGATATTATAATTTCATGTGGCGGGTCGGACCTCAATTCATATATAAAACCGGTGAAAACTCTTCCTTAAATATCGGATATATGTTTATGCATGTTTCTAATGGTGGCCTTGGGGGGCATAATCCTTCCTATAATGCTCACGGAGTTTCATTGGGTTTTATGACACAGTTTTAGACTGATAATAATACTGGTAAATAATAGTATGATGGGCTTTGTTCCAATTGAAATCCTGCGAGATATAACTATTGCAGGATTTTCTGTATGTAATTTGTATATAAAATTGTAGGGGGTATGCTGGTGGCTTGGCCTAGAGAGAACTATAGAATAACAATAGAAAGGAGCAACTGTGTATGATAGAACAAATTAAAATGCGTAGAAGTATAAGAAACTATCTTGCTAAATCAATAGAGGATGAAAAAATCCTTCAATTAATTGAAAGTGCAAGGCTCGCCCCATCAGGCAGTAATACACAACCATGGCATTTTATTATCGTAAAATCTGAATCGGTCAAGCAAAAGCTAGCGGAAGTATCCCATAAGCAAAAATGGATGTTATCTGCCCCAGTGTTTATTGTTTGTGTTGCAGATATTCGTTCCAGAGTAAATGATGATATAGATCTAACTTTGGATGAGAATAGTCCGCAGGAAGAAGTTAAGCAGATTATCAGAGATACGTCAATTGCAATAGACCATATTTTACTGGAAGCCAGCAATCTTGATTTAGGTACTTGCTGGGTTGCTTGGTTTACCCAAAAAGAAATCAGACCAGTTTTAAACATCCCTACTGACAAGTACGTAGTTGGTGTTATTACGGTTGGTTATACCGATGAAAAACCTACTGCCCGCCCACGTAAAGAACTTGAGAAAATAATCCATTATGAAGAATGGTAAATCGATTAGTCAAAGAAATAGTATGATGCCAATCTTCGATACAATTCAAATACACGTTGCAGCTGTAGTCTCATTCTCATGAGCTAGTCAATAAAAACTCCTGCAAAGCTTAATATGCTCCCTATAGTAGGCCGGTTAACATCATATAACTGCCTAGTATAGGAAGCATATTTTCATGCTTAGAGAAAGACCGATTCAATAAAAAAAGAGAAT
>CAMKSY010000087.1 GCA_946415545.1 uncultured Pelosinus sp.
TCTAAATCGGAAGAAGCGTTTGAGATGATAACGTTTGAAGAAATCTGGCAAGAACGAACTTTGCCGGAAGCGCCTCCAGTCAAGGTGAAAAACTTAATATGCTTTGTTTCAAAACCGGAAAACCAACAAGCAATAGTAGAAACAATGCAAGCTATTAATCAGCAAATCGAAATTGTATTCATTGCGCAAAGTACAACATACAAAAAAAAATCTAAACAGCAGTATAGTATATCTAAAACTGATTCAAAGACATACCATAAGGCTTTGAAAAGTATACAAGAAGAGTATGGCGAAATAGATGCAATGTTTTATCTATGGCCGTTAGAAGATTCGGCTTGTATTCACGACCCTTCCAGCATTGTCTACAGTTTGCAGGCTATTGCGTCTGCAAAACTAAAACCCAGGCGTTTCTTATTAGCCGGCCAATTTGAAAATGCGCTGGATCGTTGTTATCTGGAATCTTGGATTGGCTTTGAACGTTCATTAGGAATTGTTTTGCCTAATACACAGGTAGCTGTCATTCATCAGGAAGTTTCCAAACAGAGTGGAAAAGCGGCAATGAAAGAATGGTTGAAAAAACTTTGGCTGGAATTGAAAGCCTCTAAAGCGCAAAGTGTCTTATATCAAGGCGGAAAACGGTACATATACCAGATACAGCCAACAACAATACCAGAATCGAACAAAAAGATCTTCCAATCCGGCGGTACGTATCTTATCACAGGAGGGGCCGGGGGACTTGGCTTACTTTTTGCAGAACATATTGCAAAAACACAGCCTGTGAATCTGATTTTAACCGGGAGATCGATTTTGGATGCCCACCAAGAATCTAAAATAAAGGCATTACAAGAATTAGGCAGCCAAGTGGAGTATGTGCAAGCTGATGTTTGTGATACCAGCCTAATGAAACAAGGATTAGAGCAGGTCAAAGAACGCTTTGGACGAATCCATGGGGTGATTCATGCTGCAGGAATCTCAAGCAATCAAAGCATATTGGGTAAAGACATCGCTAGTTTTGAAAAAGTGCTTGCACCCAAGATCAACGGGACTCTTGCACTAGATGAAATGCTGGGTGAAGAAGAACTTGACTTCATTTGCTATTTCTCCTCCACAGCGGCAATTCTAGGAGACTTTGGTGTTTGTGACTATTCAGTTGCGAATCGTTTTTTGATGGCGTATGCGCAGTACCATAATCAAGACCAGCGCAAAGGCAAAGCAAGAGTAATTAACTGGCCGCTGTGGAAAGAGGGCGGTATGTCTGTTGGGGATAATGAGAATACAAAAATGTATCTAAAATCAAGTGGACAGAATTCTTTAGAAACCGAGGAAGGGTTGGCCGTATTTGACCAGATTTTGTCTGATAGCAAGGTGCAGCAATTGGTTGTAGTTGGACAATCTAGCCGAGTACAGAGATTTTTAGGAGTGACTCAGAGTAAACCATTACATTCAATTACGGCCACACTGCATCCTGCAGGCAAGGGAAGACGGGCGGAGATGAAAGGTTTTAGCTTAGAACAGTGTTTGGAGTGGGATCTGAGAGAACATATCAGCCAATTGCTTATCATTCCTCGAGAAAAAATTGAAAAGGACGATAACTTGGCTGATTTTGGTTTTGACTCGATTAGCTTAGGGGAGTTTTCTGAATTACTAACAAATTATTATGGAATAGAAATAACTCCGGTCTTATTTTTTGCCTACTCTACATTAAGTAAGTTAATCCAGTATTTTTTGACAGACTATCAGGTAGCTATGCAGGTATTTTATCAGGGCAATGTTACAGAGCAAGAGTTTGCCTTACAAATGACTCCTACTGCAGGGGCTGCACGCAAAAGACAGGAATCTTCAAAACCTAGGTTTGTAATGAATGCCACAGGTTTAAGTGTACCAGAGCCTATTGCAGTTATTGGAATGAGTGGAAGATTTCCGGGGGCTAATACAATCGATGAGCTCTGGACAAATCTTAAGGGAGGCAAAACGTGTATTACAGAAATTCCTGCAGACCGATGGGAGTGGCAGAAGTACTATGGAACCGCCCATTCAGAAATCAGGAAAACTGACTCAAAATGGGGCGGATTTATGGCAGATGTAGATAAATTTGATCCTTTATTTTTTGAGATTTCTCCTAAAGAGGCTAACTATATAGATCCGAAACAGCGGTTGTTCTTAGAGGAAGCATGGCATGCATTAGAAGATGCAGGATATATGGGCAACCGGATTAGAGGAAAATGCTGTGGGGTATATGTAGGAGTGGAAGAGGGGGAATATGGATATTTGTCAGGCGGCAAAGGACAAATTAACAGCAATCATAATGCTACTTTATCCGCGCGCATTGCATATGCCTTGGATTTAAAAGGACCGAACTTAGCATTGACTGCGGCGTGCTCATCGGGCCTTGTCGCGATTCACCAGGCATGCCAATCACTGCGTCAAGGAGAGTGTGAAATGGCGCTCGCTGGCGGTGTTAGTTTACTCATTTCTCCTATGACGTATATCGCCATGAGTGAATTTGGTATGCTTTCCTCTAGCGGAGAATGCCATGTCTTTGATAACCGTGCTAACGGGTTGGTGCCAAGTGAAGCAACAGCGGTCGTATTGCTTAAGCCATTGTCAAAAGCAGTAGCGGATAATGATCAGATTTATGGATGTATTAAAGCAAGCGGCGTAAATTATGATGGAAAAACGAATGGCATAACAGCACCAAGCCCTTTAAGCCAAATGGAGTTATTCAATTTCATTTACAAAAAATATCGGATTGATCCCGCTGATATTCAATATGTTTTGGCGCATAGTGTAGGATCTAAACTTGGAGATCCGCTGGAAGTCCAGGCGCTAACAAAAACCTTTAGCCAATATACAGATAAAAAACGCTATTGCTCCCTAGGATCAATTAAGCCAATAATTGGACATACATTTGCTGCCTCCGGTGTAGTAAGTTTAATAAGTATGTTGATGGCTATGAAATATAAAACGATCTTAGCTTTGCATAACTATGAGTCTAGTAATGAATATATAGCATTTTCTGATAGTCCATTTATTCTCAACACAGAAAATAGAATGTGGGCAACGCCAAATGGTCAACCAAGATTGGGTGCTATTAGCACAACAGGAATTAGTGGGACCAATGCACACGCAGTAATCGAAGAATATCTTCCTAGAACTCACACCACTAATACTGCTGTGCCGATCAGCGCCACTAACCCGATATTATTCACATTATCCGCTAAAAGTGAGGAACGATTAAAGATTTATGCTGCAGCCTTTAAGGCGTGGCTGGAGTCACAAGAAAGTTGTAATTTGCAGGATATGGCCTATACCTTGCAAGTTGGCCGCGAGGCAATGGAATATAGAATGGCATTTTTGGCAGATTCGAGAGCGACGGTATTAACTATGTTAGGAAGATTTCTTAGCAGTCAGGCGTCAGCAAATATTTTTATTGGGAAGTTAGAAAATGTGAAAGATGATGTAATGATTGTTACAGAAGAGGATAATGCGAAGAATTTATTACCTATTTGGCTCCAGAAGCAAGAACTAAAGAAAATAGCAGAGTCATGGGTAAATGGTTCTAGTATTGATTGGAACATCTTTCATGGTGATACCAAATTTCGCCGAATCAGTCTGCCAAACTATCCATTTGCACGAGAGCGTTATTGGATACAAGATCAAGAGGAGCATTGTCAAAGCGATTTTGTTCGACAATTAAAAGACAAAAAATCGGAAGTCGTGACTGAGGATGAAAAGCGGAGCCTTAAGGGTATACAAGGGTATATCATACAACTTCTGTCCTTTGAACTAAACCTTGTTAAGGAAAAAATCAAAATAAATAAAGATATACGAGCCTATGGTGTAGATTCGATTATTTCCATGAAACTTGCGCGAGATTTTGAGAGATACTATCAAGTTAAAGTTACTGGACGTGAAATGCTTGAATGCCGAACAATTATGTCGTTAGCAAGCCATATTACCTCAAAAATAAAAGGTTTAGACTGTAATAAGCAGGCTGGAAATAGTCGATGTATAACTCACAACAAGAAAATCTGTGAATACAAAGACAAAAAAGTGATTGATGCGTTAGAGAAATTGACCCGAGGATCGATAGCTTTACAGACGGTACAAAAACTGCTTGAAGAGGAGCCGATTGTATGATACTTGGCGAAATTGTGGATGCGTATAAAGCAGGGAAAATATCAACAATAGAATTACAAGAATGCCTTAATAAGTTAAAACAACAGTTATCAAAGAGCCTCTTGTCCGAAGGACAAAAAGGCTTGTGGACGTTACAGAAGATGTCACCAGATATGAGTGCATATAATATTCCTATATGCTTTCGTATCAGTCACACTTTGGAAATTGAGAAATTTAAACAAGCCTGTCAGTTTGTTTTGGAGCAGCATCCGATACTAACAAGCATAATTGAAGAAGACAATGGAGTTCCTTACCAGAGAGAGCAGCCTACGCAACCACTTGCTTTTCAACAAGAGGACATTTCAACGATAGAGGACCATAGAATTATTCTTCATATAAAAGGAAAATCAAAGGAACCATTTTCTTTAGAAAATGGTCCTCTAGTGCGTGTATATCTTTTTACCCGCTCGAAACAAGAATACTTCATATTGTTTACCATACATCACATCATCTTTGATGGAATATCTGTAATGCCATTCATTCAAACACTATTCAATGCCTATCAGAGCCTTGTTCAAGGAAAACAACCGGCAGCAATTCCTTCTGCAACAACCTATAGTGATTTTGTTGAGTGGGAACAGAGAATACTGGCAGGAAACGAAGGTATAGCCCATCGTTCTTTTTGGCAACAACAATTATCTGGAACGCTGCCAATATTGGAACTTCCCACAGATCGTCCCCGCTCTGCATCTCCAAGTTTTAATGGGAAAGTATATACAAGCTTACTTACACCCCAATTAAGTAAGCAAATAAAAGAGGTTGCTCTTACTCAGCATGTAAATAGTTCTGCTGTCTTTTTGGGAATATTGAAAGCGTTATTGTATCAATATACAAGGCAGGAAGATATCATCGTCGGAATGCCGGCTATTGTTCGCCCGCAAGAGCAGTTTGATTCGCTGATTGGTTATTTAATCAATATGATTCCTGTGCGTAGTCGAGAAGTAAGCAAGCAATCCTTTTCAGCATTCCTGCAAGAATTGCAGCTAAGCCTGGTGGATGCTCTGGATCATGTAGCATACCCATTTCCGGTGTTAGTTCGGGAACTAAATGTTCCTCGTGCACCGGGAATCCCAACTGTTTTTCAGGTAGCCTTTTTCTACCAGAATTTTTTTCAAACTACAAGTTTTAAGGACATATTAGAAGGCTACCGTAGTACGTTTCCCATACAATTCATTGAGGAAATTCATCAAGAAGGTGAGTATGAATTTGCGCTGGAGGTTTTTGAGGAGCGAGATGGCACTGTTTTAAATTTCAAGTATAATCCAGATCTATTTTATGAATCAACCATTCAACGCATAGCAGAGCATTATATTAACTTAGCTCGGGAAATCAGTGAAAATCCTAATCGGCTTATAAATGAATATTCTTTGCTATCGAATGAAGAACAAGAACATATGCTTATTAATTGGAATGCGACGCAGACGAGCTATCCTCATGACAAGTGTTTCCATGGATTATTTGAACAACAGGTACAAAAAAAACCAGATGCAATAGCCGTTGTATACGAGAAAAAGTCCCTAACATATCGGGAGCTAGACGAAAAAACCACCTGTTTGGCGATCTACCTGCAGAAAAAAGGAGTCGTTCCCAATGGCTTAGTGGCGATTTGTACAGAACGTTCCATCGACATGATGGTAGGATTATTGGGAATTTTAAAAGCTGGAGGGGCGTACGTTCCACTAGACCCAGACTATCCGACAGAACGACTGGAATACATGATTCAAGACAGTAAAGTGTCCCTAATTCTTACGCAATCTGGATTAATGAATAAAGTATCTAAACTTATCGGAAAACACATTGAAGCGATTGTATTGGATAATGAATGGTCAGAGATAGAGAGGCAAGCCAAACAGGAAAATGTGCTCCAACGTGAGGTGCAGCCAAACCATTTAGCCTATGTCATTTACACTTCTGGTAGCACTGGAAAGCCTAAAGGTGTAATGATTCCTCACAAGGCGTTGACCAATTTTCTTGTAACCATGGCGGATAAACCAGGCATACATTCGCAAGACCGGATGCTTGCTGTAACAACGTACTGCTTTGATATTGCTGGCTTGGAATTATATTTACCTTTAATGAGCGGAGGACAATGCTATATTTGCAGTGCGGAAAAAACCAAGGATGCAGAAAAACTGATACAGGAAATTCAAAAAGTAAAACCAACCATCATGCAAGCAACACCAGCCACTTGGACAATGCTTTTTCATGCTAATTGGAACAATAAAGAGAAAATAAAAATTCTCTGTGGAGGCGAGGCTCTTCCTGAAAAGTTGAAACAATATTTTGTTGATACTCAAAGTGATGTATGGAATATGTTCGGTCGGACCGAAACGACTATTTGGTCAACCGTCCAACATATTAGAAAAGAAGATCCAATTACGATTGGTAAGCCAATAGCAAATACACAGATTTATATTCTGGATAGTAGCTTCAGACCTGTTCCAATAGGTATACCGGGTGAACTTTGTATTGCGGGAGATGGTGTGGCCAGAGGATATTTACATAAACCCGATCTCACCGCAGAAAAGTTCATAGATAATCCGTTTACGATCGGAACGAAACTCTACAGAACGGGAGACTTGGCTCGTTGGCTACCTGATGGAAGTATTGATTTTTTAGGCCGCATTGATCATCAGGTAAAGATTAACGGGTTTCGCATTGAACTGGGTGAAATAGAAACTCAACTTAGCTCTCACCCGGAAATTACAGAATGTGTAGTGATCGTAAAAGAAGAGGGGAATAGTAAGCAACTCATCGCTTATTATGTTCCTAAAATCGGGAGCACGGAACCGAGTGGATCAGAAAAATTTCGTAAACATTTAAGGCGCAGTCTGCCTGAATATATGATTCCTTCGTTTTTTATTCAGTTAGAGGAAATACCTTTAACCCCAAATGGGAAAATGGATCGAAAAGAACTAATGAATCGTAAAATTATAATTAACAAATCAAAAGAGAAAAGTATCCCCCAATCCAGAATTGAAGAAAAGGTATTGAGAATATGGCGAAAGGTTCTAAACATTGATGATATCAGTACAGAAGATCACTTTTTTGATGTGGGGGGAGACTCTGTTCTAGCGGTAGTCGTAGTAGAAACGATAAAACAAGAGTTGAATTGCAATCTTTCAGTAACATCGTTATTCAAGTACTCAAATGTTAAAGAACTTAGTACATATATTGCGGAAGCAAAAGCTGAGAAGGATGTTTATACTAACCCCGAGCGTATGCAACTTGCAAAACATGAAAAAGTAGAGAATTACAGTAAAACGTCTTATCCTGCCTACTATCAAGATAGTTTGGCTATTATAGGAATTTCATGCAACTTTCCTGGAGCAAAAGATCACTTGGAGTTTTGGAATAATTTAAGGGAAGGCAAGGAAAGTGTTAGGTTTTTCTCTAAGGAAGAGCTATACGAAATGGGTTTAGCTAAGGAAATTATTGAGAATCCTGACTATGTTCCTATTCAATCTACAATAGAGGGAAAGGATTCTTTCGATCCGGGATTCTTTAACTTATCACCTAGAGATGCGGAGTTAATGGATCCACAGCTGAGATTGCTGTTGCTTCACGCCTGGAAAGCGGTAGAGGATGCCGGCTATGTTTCCAAACGGATACCAGAGACGAGTGTTATTATGTCAGCAAGTAATAGCCTTTATCAAGCACTGCTGCCACGTGCTTCATCAATAATCAATAATTCGGACGAATATGTATCCTGGGCTTTGTCGCAAGGTGGTACCATTCCAACAATGATTTCTCATAAGCTTGGATTGAAAGGTCCGAGTTTTTTTGTTCATTCCAACTGTTCTTCTTCATTAGTGGGGTTATATTCAGCTTATAAGAGTTTACAATCTGGGGAAGCAAAGTATGCTTTAGTAGGTGCATCGACGATACTTCCTTCCGCAAATCTGGGTTATGTGCATCAACCTGGAATGAATTTCTCCAGCGACGGACATCTTAAAGCATTTGATGCTTCGGCAGATGGAATGGTCGGTGGTGAAGGGGTAGCAGTCATCCTGCTTAAAAAAGCTGTGGATGCTATAAAGGATGGCGATCATATTTACGCTCTGCTAAGAGGAATAGGGGTCAATAATGATGGGGCTGATAAAGTAGGGTTCTATGCTCCAAGCATTAAAGGGCAATCGGATGTTATTCAAAAAGTGTTAGATGCAGCTGATATTCATCCTGAATCAATTAGCTTTGTTGAAGCTCACGGTACCGGAACAAAACTGGGAGACCCGATCGAATTTGCTGCTTTGTGTGATGTTTATCAAAAATATACAGCTAAAAAGCAGTTTTGTGGACTTGGATCTGTAAAAACCAACATTGGACATTTGGATTCGGCTGCTGGTTTGGCTAGTTGTATAAAAGTAGCTTTAAGTTTATATCATAAAGAGCTTCCCCCATCGATTAATTACCAAACTCCTAATCCTAATATCGATATAAAAAACTCTCCATTCTATATTGTTGATAAACTTAAAAAATGGGAAATAAGCTCAACTCCTCACCGGGCAGCACTGAGTTCATTTGGGATCGGCGGAACAAATACTCATGCTATCTTTGAGCAATATGTGAGTGCTGAAAGAAAAAAAACGATAGAATCAAGTTTATATCTAATACCATTATCCGCCAGAGATGATGACCGGCTCAAAGCCTATGCAAAAATGTTTCTACATTATTTAAAAGCATTCCACGGCGCTGCAGATAATCAATATTATCAAATCGAAATGATTGAAAAAGATATAAAAACTCAGATAATTGAACATCTTTCTACGGTGATCAATATCAGAAAAGAGGATATTGATCCTGCTCAGAGCTTTATAGAACAAGGTATTGAACTTGTTGAACTTTTCTCTGCACTTCGACACCTACAGGCACAGTGGAAAATTGATATTGCTCCCAAGATATTGACTCAATCTCAATCGATAAACGACTTAGCAAGCATTTTAACTGAACATTATCAAAAAGACCTTGAACAACACTTCGAAGTGGTTACAGATTACGCAGTTAAAGCTGTTGTTCAAGAAGATTTTCCTTTAGCTGACATTGCTTATACGCTTCAACTAGGACGAGAAGCAATGGAAACTCGAGTCGTTTTTGTTGTTAAGAACATGGATGAACTTATTGATAAACTAGAAAAATTTATTGAAGGAAAAGTAAATGAGGAGGGTTGTTTTAGAGGAGAAGCAAAGCAATCATTGGACGTTATTAAAGTATTTGATAGTGATGATGGTTTTAGGCAAGTTGTTCAAGGATGGATGGCAAATAGAGAACTGCAAAAATTAGCTGAAATATGGGCAAAAGGAATTCTCCTAGATTGGGAGTTGCTTTATGCCGATGCTAAGCCACAACGAATGAGTCTTCCAACATATCCTTTTGCCGAGGAGCGGTATTGGGCGCCAGAATTAATTAAAACAATTGACAATGCAATAGATAAAACTGATACTGGGGCCATTCACCCTCTACTCCACAGAAATACTTCCAATTTTTCAGAACAGCGGTTCAGTTCGATATTTACTGGAAAAGAATTTTTTCTGGCAGATCATGTCGTGAAAGGCCAGCGGATTTTGCCCGGAGTAGCCCATCTCGAAATGGCGAGAGTTGCTATCAGCCAGGCAGTAGAAGGCGTTGAGGGAGGCCAGACAGGTATTCACCTCAAAAATATAGTATGGATTCGGCCCATTGTCGTAGCGGAGTACCCTGTTAAAATACAGATTAGCCTTTCTCCCAAAGAGAATGGAGAGATTGCTTATGAAATCTATAGTGAGTCTGACGACATGCATACAGAGCCTGTAGTATATAGCCAGGGAAGTGCTATATTAAACCAGACTATCGCAGTTTCAAGAGTGGATATTACAAAATTGCGGGCTGAGTGTGATAGGAACAGTTATGCAGCGAGTTTGTGTTATAAGGCGTTCCGTTCGATGGGGATTGATTATGGTCCAGGACATAAGGGAATGGAGAAGGTGTATGTAGGTTCAGGAAAAATACTGGCAAGGCTCGTTTTGCCTTCCTCGATTGCAGATACAAAGAATCAATATGTTCTGCACCCCTGTTTAATGGATTCGGCTTTGCAATCAGCGATTGGATTTATAATAGACGCAGATGTTGCGAGCTTTTCTGGAAAAGCCTCTATACCCTTTGCTTTGCAGGAACTTGAAATTGTAGATAGATGTCCTGCCACAGCCTGGGCTTTAATTCGATACAGTGCTGATAGTTCAACAGGCGATAAAATGAAAAGACTTGATATCGATTTATGTGACGAAACAGGGAAAGTCTGTGTAAAGATGAAAGGATTTTCAGCTAGGGTATTGGCAAGTGATGCAACTTTGCCGGAGAATTCGGCAAGTGAAGTGCTTATGTTTGAACCTGTATGGAAAGAAGCGGATATAGTTCTAGAAAGCACAGTCCCCGATTATGCCCAGCACTTTGTAATCATCTGTGATTTGAATAAAATTTCCAAAAAGATAATTGGAAATCAAATGACCGAGGTGCGGTGCAGCATTTTACAATTCCCAGAGAGAGGAATAGAAGAACGTTTTGGAGATTATACCACGCAAGTATTTACTATAATACAGAGCATACTTAAAGGTAAGCCTATAGATAACGTATTGGTTCAGGTTGTTGTATCCACGCAAGGAGAACAACAACTCTTTTCTGGACTTTCGGGATTGTTGAAAACTGCCCGGCTTGAGAATCCAAAGCTTATCGGACAGCTGATAGAAGTAGAAGCTGATGTAGATTCGCTAGAAATGATACAGAAGCTGCGAGATAATAGCCGCAGCCCTCATGATATTAAAATTAGGTATCAAAATGATAAGCGTTATGTTTTTAATTGGAGTGAAATGGAAGTTGTCCAGGAGATAACAAAAAAACCATGGAAAGACCGAGGGGTTTATTTAATTACTGGAGGAGTTGGAGGATTGGGTTTGATTTTTGCCCAAGAAATTGCAGAATCAACCAAAGATGCTGTGGTGATTCTCATAGGGCGATCGGCAATAAATGCCAGCAAGCAGAAGCAGCTGCAGGCATTGCAGGCTTTGGGTATCAAGATAGAATACAGGCAAGTTGATGTTACCCAGAAACAGGATGTTTCGCTTTTAATTCATAGTATAAATAAAAACTTTAACGGTCTCAATGGCATCATCCATTGTGCAGGTGTAGTTCGGGATAACTTTATCATTAAGAAGAATAAAGAAGAACTCTTAGAGGTTTTAGCTCCAAAGGTTATAGGACTTGTAAATCTGGATCAAGCGAGCAAAAACAGCAACCTTGACTTTTTTGTGCTATTTTCCTCCATATCGGGAAGCCTCGGCAACGCAGGTCAGTCTGATTATTCGACGGGAAATGTCTTTATGGATGCTTATGCCAGATACCGTAATTCTTTGGTAGCATCAAAACAACGTTACGGACAAACATTATCAGTAAATTGGCCCTTATGGGAAGCTGGCGGAATGAATGTTGATGAAGAAATCAGAAACGTAACCCGTCTCAATACAGGCATGATTCCTTTAGAAACTTCGGCTGGAATACAAGCTTTTTATCAGAGTTTAGCTTCTGGAAAAGATCAAGTACTTGTGATGCAAGGAAAGCCGGTTTCATTAAGAAGTTTTATGGGATTCATTTCAACAACTCAAGAAATGAAGAAAATAGAAGAAAGAGTCAATATTGTGGGCGATTCTTTAGAAAGGCAAACATTAAATCTCGTTAAGCAAACAATAGCAAATGTAATTAAGATATCCCCAGAAAAAATTCAAGCAGATACATCATTTGATAAATATGGAATTGACTCCATTGTACAAATGAATCTGATTCGTGAGTTAGAGAAAGTGACCGGGGAACTTTCGAAAACCCTTTTATTTGAATATAGCAATACAAAAGAACTGGTAGATTATCTTATAAAAAATTATGCAGATAAAATATCAGTTTTTGTCTCGCCAGAAAGTGTGGAAGTTCCAACGCAGGAAAATCTTACTTCCTTAAATTTCTCCCCGCGTCCATTCTCATCAGTAAACATAAAGCACGGGTTTTCAAGATTGCAGAGCCCGAATTCGCCAGCCCCTGGGGAAACGGCAACAGAAGACATTGCAATCATTGGTATTAGTGGACGGTATCCCCTTTCTGATACATTAGAGGAACTATGGGGGCATTTGAAGGCTGGTCACAATTGTATTACCGAGGCTTCTAATGACAGATGGCGAAATTCTTTAACCCAAACATTATTAGGAAATAAGATCCGACAACCGGGTAATCGGTATTATGGCGGTTTTTTAAGACAGATTGATCGCTTCGATCATCACTTGTTTGAAGTAGCTCAAGAACACGTGTGGGAATTGTCTCCAGAAACTCGACTGTTTTTGGAAACGGTATGGGAAACATTTGAGGATGCGGGTTATACTAAGGCTGCTTTGCACGAGTTACAAGATAGGCGTCAAATTGGGGTTGGAGTGTTTGTAGGTACTATGTATTCCCAATATCCCTGGAGCATCCCTGTTTTGGAGAAAGCCATGCGAAGTTCGAATGGATCTGATTGGCAGATTGCTAATCGAATTTCTCATTTCTTTGATCTGAATGGTCCAAGTCTTGCGGTTAATTCTGCATGTTCGAGTTCATTAACGGCCATTCATCTTGCTTGTGAGAGTCTTAAAAATAAGAGTTGTTCTATGGCTATTGCCGGAGGAGTTAATTTAACCTTAGATCCTTCTAAATATACTGCATTACAACAAATAAACTATTTAGGGAGCGGCAACCAAAGTAAAAGTTTTGGAACTGGAAATGGATATATTCCCGGCGAGGGTGTAGGTGCGGTACTGTTAAAACCTCTTTCTATGGCAATTCAAGATAATGATCACATTTATGCAGTAATTAAAAGCAGCCTTGTTAATCACAGTGGAGGTAGGCAAGTGTATACAGCTCCTGATCCTAAACAGCAATCCCGATTAATAATAAACTCACTCCAGCGATCAGGTATTCATCCATCGACCATTAATTATGTTGAGTCAGCTGCTAACGGCTCGGAGCTTGGGGATCCCATTGAAGCGATTGCGCTCCATAATGCCTTTGCAGAGTACACCAATGAGAAGCAATACTGTGCATTAGGCTCTGTTAAATCAAATTTAGGACATCTGGAGGCAGCTTCTGGAATCTCGCAGCTTAGTAAAGTCATCTTACAATTAAAACATAAGACTCTTGTGCCAACAATTAATGCAAATCCCAGGAATCCAAATATTAAGTTAGAAAAGACTGCATTTTATCTTCAGGAAGAAAGCAAGCCATGGAAACAATGTGAG
>CAMKSY010000088.1 GCA_946415545.1 uncultured Pelosinus sp.
AAGTATCAGTGTTCATCCTAGGCTGAAAGGGAATTTTGCCGCTGCCGGTGCTCCTGATGTTGTTCTTGGATTTGAAACAGATGGATTACTTGTGCGGCATATTTTAAAAAAAGCTGATCGATTAGGTGTGAATATTGTTGAATTGACAGATGATGAAGCCAAGAATCATGGAATCCGTTTAGAATTAGATCATGGAGCACTCGTACCTCTTTATTACCTGACGAAAGCGGGTTTTAAAGGGCAATTAGTGCATATTTCAGTGGGGATGCTATCCTATGAAGAAGTGTATACCTTTGGCAAGGCGGTGCAAGCTGCGATTGGTTCTGTAGATAAGCGGGTTGCCGTCATTGCCTCTGGTAACTTGTCTCATTGCCTATCAGTCGATAATGCATCAAGTGACCATGCTAAAGGGCGTGAGTTTGACCACCAAGTTATGGAGGCTGTTGAAAAGCTAAATATAAAAGCACTATTACAAATGGACCGAGAAGTAATTGCTGCTGCAAAAGAATGCAGCATCCGGTCAATCTTTTTTCTAATGGGAGTGGTAGGTGGTCTTAATGCTGCAGGGGAAACCCTATCCTATGAAGCACCTCTTGGTATCGGCTATGGTGTATCTTTAATCACCCTTCAACACAAGTCAAAAGAGACAACGGGTACCAAACATCGAGAATAGAAAAATTAAAAAAAATGACGATGGAAATACTCTATAATCCTTCAGATTATAGAGTATTTGCTATAATGAAAATAAAAGTATATGATACAATATAAAGCAGGATTTTTTATCAAATGGTTTTAAATTTTTTCGATGCCTGCCCCATGTTGTAGCTTATAAGGAGAGAAGAAGCGATGTCATTAGAACGAGTTAAAGAATTTATAAGTCATTATCCTGACTTAGAAATAGTTTTATTTGATACAAGTACGCATACGGCGGATTTAGCTGCTCAGGCATTAGGAGTTGCGCCAGCACAAATTGCTAAAACCTTGGTATTTCTTGCAGATGGACAACCTGTATTAGTAGTAACCTGCGGAGATAAGAAGATCAATACCAAGAAGTTAGCCAAAGAATTAGAGGTTAAAAAGATTCGTTTTGCAGATGCTAAGACAGTAGAAGATGCTACAGGCTT
Organism: uncultured Pelosinus sp.; assembly: GCA_946415545.1. Taxonomy (GTDB): domain Bacteria; phylum Bacillota; class Negativicutes; order DSM-13327; family DSM-13327; genus Pelosinus. The sequence continues at coordinate 1,125 of CAMKSY010000088.1, forward strand.
TTTACCAGGTGGCGTATCACCCATTGGGTCAATAAGTGATATTGCCTTATATCTCGATCAAAGTTTATGGGATTTTGATACGGTGTATGCAGCAGCAGGAACTGCTAATTCTGCCCTGCCTGTAAGTCCAAATCGTTTATGTGAAATTACAGGAGCTAAGATTGTCGACGTTTGTTATTAAATCAAAGTGTGCACTTATATTTGTCATTGCCTAGGAAGATATTGTATAATAATGGCTAGTAGTTGATATAAAGTATGAAGCAAGGATTCTTTAGTTTATTGTATGGCACATATAATAAATTTCAGTTTTAGGAGCCACTCTTCATGTAGAGTGGTTCCTTCATTTTCATGAGAATAAAACCAATGACATACTATTTTTTTGATTGAAAAAAACGCAGGGTTTTAGGGAAAATTGTCGAAAATAGAGCATGTATGTGACAGTTATTCATTCTGTCAATATTCTACTAGATGTCGTGACCTTATTCTTTCGATTTAAATGACAGCAGAGACTATAAATTGTTGTGGAGGCGAAGATGAAACTAAAAGCTTCTTTTTTAGCTTTCCTAACTATGGCTACCATTCTTTTTGGCGTGTATGTTTTTACCAAAAGTGAACAACAGCAATATCAAGAAAAGGTCCGGGCAGAAGTGTTAGGTCAGTTGAGAGCTAGCCAGGCTAGATTAGAAGGTGGATTGCATGCAAGGCTGTTTCTTGAAAAGGGACTCATTGCTTTTATATTGACTCACCTTGAGATGGATCCTCAGCATAAGATTACCCAAGAAGAGGTGAATCGGTTTGGTGCAGAATTTATGCCTCAACTTTCTGGAATAAATAATTTTACCTTAATTCAAGACAATAAAATTACTCATATCTATCCTTTGGAGGGCAACGAAAAGTTGATCGGATTTGATCTGTCTTTACTGCCAGATCAAAATAGAGTGTTGCAGCAGGTAATAGAGAGTAAAAGTATGATCATTGCAGGTCCCATTCAGCTGATTGAAGGTGGAGTAGGACTTGTTAGTCGTACGCCCATTTATTGGACTCCCCAAGGTAAAACTCAAGCGGTTTACTGGGGACAAGTTAGCTTAGCTTTGTCTCAAGAACGATTATTTGCAGAAGCTGGACTCTACGATCAATCATCTAAACTGAAATTTGCCATACGTGGTCGTGATGGACTTGGCAAAGATGGCGGTGTATTTTGGGGCGAGGAAGGAATCTTCTTAGAAAATCCAGTGATTGTAAATGTAAAAGTTGCTAATGGACTTTGGCAGCTGGCAGCTGTACCGACGAAAGGCTGGGAACGATATAGCCCAGCCTTTATCTGGATCTGGCTGATTGGCGGATTCCTAGCGATTTGCTCCGCTGCATTAGTATGGTTTTTAATTTATTCTCGAGAAGTCCAGACATCCCTGCATTGCAGTGAAGAGAGTCTAATAGAAAGCGAAGAGCAGTTTCGGCAAATGTTTACCAAACAAGAGGTTATCATGTATCTTGTGGATCCAGAGACCTTTGACATTCTAAATGCCAATGAAGCTGCTCAAAAATTCTATGGATACTCACTAGAAACCTTTAAACAAATGAAGATCACTCATCTCAATCTTCTTTCAACAAATGAAATAAAAGAAATTCTAGAAAAAGCATTTAAGGAAAAAAGTGGACAATGGGAATTTAAGCATCGACTAGCCAATGGGGAAATTCGTGATGTGGAAGTTCGCATGACTCTCATTGGTTTGCGAACAAAACAATTTTTCTTTATTATTGCTCATGATATATCGGAACGCAAGAAAACAGAAGAACAATTGCGCTATGTAACCTTTCATGATTCTCTTACAGGATTATATGCTAGATCGTATTTTGAAGAGGAGATACGACGATTAGACATGCGCCGCAGCGGGGCAGTAGGCTTAATGGTATGTGATTTGGATGGCTTAAAATTAGTTAATGATACATTAGGTCATGAAAGCGGCGACCAAATGCTCATTAACGCTGCCAGTATTTTTAAAAATAGCTTTCGTGATAGTGATATGGTATCAAGAGTCGGTGGTGATGAATTTGTTGTAATTATGGAAAATATCACCAGAGAACATATGGAAGAAGCTTGCCAACGATTAAAAAATGGAATTCGAATGAATAATGAATCAAATCAGGACGTACCTGTTAGTTTATCTATCGGATTTGCTATTAGCAGCGGGCCTTCTATGACAATGAGAGAGTTATTTAAAGAAGCGGATAATAATATGTATCGAGAAAAGCTGCACCGGGGACAAAAAGCACGGAGTGCAATTGTACAAAAAGTTGTAAATCTTTTGGCTGCTCGGGATTTTATTACCGATGGTCACGGAGATCGCCTCCAGGATATGGTATCAAATCTTGCCAGGTCAATTGGTCTATCGGAAAGAAAAATAAACGATATGCGTCTTTTAGCACAATTCCATGATATTGGTAAGGTAGGTATAGCAGAGAAAATTTTAATGAAGGAAGAACCCCTCACTCCTGAAGAAGCGATGGAAATGAGAAGGCATTGTGAAATCGGTCAGCGGATTGCTTTATCCGCGCCAGATCTTACTTCCATTGCCGATTGGATTTTAAAACATCAGGAATGGTGGGATGGTACTGGATATCCATTAGGTATTGCAGGTGAAGATATTCCCATTGAGTGCCGTATACTTGCAATTGCCGATGCTTATGATGCGATGACGAATGATCGTCCTTATCGCAAGGCTATGCCTCAGGTTAAAGCAATTGAGGAGCTAAAACGCTGTGCAGGAACACAATTTGATCCTGTGCTCATCGAGAAGTTCTGTGTGATCATGGAAGCTTCTGATAAAAAGGAGTGAATCATTATTTTATAATGAAGGAGAATAATAAGTGGATGATAGGATCATCCTAATCATTTATGAAATTTGGGTAAAAAAGTTATTGCATTATTATTCATGCATAATGTATAATTATAACATTATAAGGGGGGGACGGTAATGAAAGTAAGCGTTATCGGTGCAACAGGGTATGCTGGAGCAGAATTATTACGTATTTTAAGCAATCATCCGGAAGTAGAGGTTGCTGCGATTACCTCAGAAAGTCATACAGGTACGAACATCGCAGAGATATATCCTCATCTGTCGGGGTTTTATGATAAAAAGTTAACGAGTATGAAGGATCTTGGTCAATTTGCAGATAGTCAGGCGGTATTTATTGGTTTGCCTCATGGTCATGCTATGGCAATTGGCAGACCATTGGCAGAGCAAGGCATAAAAGTGATCGATTTAGGAGCTGATTATCGTTTTCGTGATGAATCCATATATGAAGCTTGGTATAAAGTAGAGCACACGCATCGAAGTTCTGGTGCAGTATATGGGCTGACAGAATTATATCGGCAGCAAATCAGGGAAGCCACTATTGTTGGTAATGCGGGATGCTATACTACGGCCAGCATATTAGCTTTGGCTCCTTTAGCAAAATACCATTTAATTGATACGAAAAATATTGTGGTAGATGCTAAATCAGGCGTATCTGGTGCAGGACGTGGACTGAGTCAAAATGTTCATATGGCAGAAATGTCAGAAAATCTGAAAGCTTATAGCATTGCAGGGCATCGTCATACACCTGAAATTGAGCAGGCATTGCAGGAGCTTTCCGGTCAGGATTCGCTGATCAGTTTTACGCCCCATTTGATTCCTATGTCACGGGGAATTTTGAGTACTTGCTATGCCACGTTACAAGAAGGAGTAAAACCAGAGGAGATTGATCAGGCATTTTATGAGATGTATGGTCAAGAATTCTTTATCAGGCTGCTAGGGCGAGGCGGGTATCCTGCAGTAAAGCATACGAGAGGGTCTAATTTCTGTGATTTAGGATGGCATATTGATCCTCGTACCAATCGGGTAATCATAGTATCAGCGATTGACAATTTAGTAAAAGGTGCAGCAGGGCAAGCTGTACAGAACTTTAATGTAATGTTTGGCCTTAATGAAGACAGCGGCTTAAAGCAAATTGCGTTATTCCCTTAAATTAGTTTGGAATTATAAGGAGGTTTCTTACATGTATACAGAAATTAAAGGCGGTATTACAGCACCTAAAGGATTTAAGGCTGCTGGAGTACAGGCAGGGATAAAAAAGAGTGGTAAACATGATGTAGCAGTTATTTACAGCACAGTACCTGCTAGTGTGGCAGGAGTATGTACGACCAATACCATGGCAGCGGCTCCAGTGACTGTATCGCGCGCAGCTTTTGAAAGTGGCATAGCTTCAGCAATTGTTGTCAATTCTGGATGTGCTAATGCTTGTACGGGTGAACAAGGACTTTCTGACGCTAATGCGATGGCTCAAACTACAGCCGACCTTCTGAGCATACCAAAGGAAGATGTTCTGGTGGCGTCGACAGGCATCATTGGAGTAACACTGCCAATGGAGAAAGTAACAGCAGGCATTAAAGCGGCTGTTGCCCAGTTAGGTCCAGATGAACAAGATTACTCTACCCTTGCAATTATGACTACAGATACGTTCCAAAAACATTGTACTTATGAATTTGAGCTTGGTGGTGTGCCTGTACGCATTGCTGGTATTGCCAAAGGATCGGGAATGATTCATCCCAATATGGCTACGATGCTGGCATTTATTACAACAGATGCTGCCATTGCTCCGGCTTTGCTGAAACAAGCGCTGACAGATGCCGTCAATGTATCGTTTAATATGATTTCTGTAGATGGAGATACTAGTACGAATGATATGGCAACTGTACTGGCAAATGGCTTGGCAGGCAATACGAAGATCGAAACTAAGAATGAGGACTACACTGCCTTTACAAAAATACTAACAGAAGTATGCATTTATTTAGCAAAACAAATTGTTGTTGACGGTGAAGGTGCAACCAAGTTCTTAGAATTGAATGTAACAGGTGCTGCCAGTTTTGCTGATGCGAAAAAGACTGCTATGGCGATTGCCAAATCACCGTTAGTTAAAACCGCGTTTTTTGGAGAAGATGCCAATTGGGGACGGATTCTATGTGCTGTAGGTTATTCAGAAGCTGCGGCAGATCCTGCCAAGATATCTTTGTCCATTGGCGGCTTAACCATTGTAAAACAAGGTCTCGGTGCTCCAATTGATGAACTTGAATTGAAAAAAGTTATGGCTGAACATGATATCAGAGTCGTTGTTGACTTAGGATTAGGTCAAGCGGAAGCTACGATGTGGACTTGTGACTTTTCGTATGAATATGTAAAAATTAATGGAGAATACCATACCTAAGGAGGTAGAAAAGTGAAGAATTCTGTGGAAACTGCTGCTGTATTAATTGAAACCTTACCGTATATGCAGGATTTTTATGGTAAAACAGTTGTAATTAAATATGGCGGTAATGCCATGATTAATAATGAATTGAAAAATAGTGTAATTCAAGATATTACCCTATTGAAATATGTAGGAATGAGGCCCATCGTTGTTCATGGCGGTGGTCCGGAAATAACCAGTGTCTTAAATCGATTTGGCAAAAAAACGGAATTTATCAGCGGCCTTAGAGTAACGGATGAAGAAACAGTATCCATTGCAGAAATGGTGCTTGTTGGTAAAATCAATACAGAAATTGTGAATTTGTTAAATCGCCATGGATCCAAAGCGGTAGGCTTAAGCGGAAAAGATGCCAACTTGATCCTCGCTAAAAAGCATTTTGCAGAAGTACATGAAAATGGCAAAGTCAGCATGGTAGATATCGGGTTTGTAGGAGAAGTAGAATCAATTAATACCAACATACTCAATACTCTTATCGACAGCGGTTACATACCTGTCATTGCACCCATTGGTGTAGGAAAAAACGGTGAAAGCTACAACATTAATGCCGATTATGTGGCGGGTGAAGTTGCAGGTGCTCTGGGAGCCGAAAAATTAATCATGCTTACGGATGTAGAAGGAATTTATCGCGATTATCAAGATAAAACCTCCTTTATCTCCTCTTTATCTCTTGAGGAAGCCCAGCAGATGATCGCACAAGGAAGTATCGGCGGAGGCATGATTCCTAAAGTGGAAACGTGCATCAAAGCGTTGCAGGGCGGGACTGGAAAAACACACATTATTGACGGAAGACAGCCTCATTCCATATTGCTTGAAATATTTACTTCTCAGGGGATCGGTACACAAGTTGTAAAATAAAAAAACGTTTTACTTAAAGGAGGGCGTAACGATATGAAAACGCAAGAGATTCTTCAAACCGTTGATGACAACTACATGCCGGTATTTGCCCGTTACAGTATTGCATTATCACATGGTGAAGGTTCGTATGTGTATGATAATGATGGTAAAAAATACTTGGATTTTCTAGCTGGTATTGCAGTAAATATACTGGGCCATGGGCATCCTGCCTTAGTGGCAGCCATTAGTCAGCAGGCTGGAAAATTGATTCATTGCTCCAATTTGTATTACACAGAAGTACAGGCAAAATTGGTGCAAAGCTTAGCTAAGGTCAGTGGTCTGGGGAAAGTATTTATGGCAAACAGCGGTGCCGAAGCCAATGAAGGAGCCATAAAGCTAGCTCGTAAGTATGCAAAAAAAATAAATGCGGATAAAATCGAGATTGTTAGTGCCCAGCATTGTTTTCATGGACGAACCTTAGCGACCCTTACTGCTACTGCTCAGCCTAAATACCAGAAAGGGTACGAACCTCTGCCTGGCGGCTTTAGTTATGTACCTTTTAATGATATAGAGGCTCTTAAAGCTGCTGTAACGGAAAGAACGTGTGCGATTCTTCTTGAGCCCATTCAGGGAGAGGGCGGCATCAACATGCCGGATGAAACATATTTGCAGCAAGTACGCCAGTTGTGTGATGAAAAGGAAGTACTGCTTATACTCGATGAAATCCAGACAGGTATGGGACGTACTGGTACGATGTTTGCTTATGAGCAATATGGCATTGTTCCTGATATCGTCACATTAGCAAAAGGCTTAGGAGGCGGCGTGCCCATTGGTGCGTTTATTGCCAGTGATAAAATTGCTGCTGCTTTTTCAAGCGGTGACCATGGTTCCACCTTTGGCGGAAATCCACTAGCTTGTGCGGCTGCGAATGCTGTATTATTGGCGATTGAGGAAGAAGGATTGCTGGCAAATGCCAAAGAAATAGGGAATTATTTTGAAAAAGGCTTACTCGTTTTACAAAGGAAATATCCTAAGTTGATTACCCAGGTACGGGGCAAAGGTCTGATGCTCGGGGCGCAGTTAACTCTCCCCGGCAGAGATATTGTGAATGCTTGCTTGGCAAAAGGCGTGATTATCAATTGCACAGCAGGTGATGTATTGCGATTTGTTCCACCCCTTACCATTGGGCGGACTCATGTGGATGAAGTGCTGGCAGTGCTGGATGCAGTGTTGAGTCAGCTGTAAGAATAAAAAAAGAAAGTTATATTGCAAGGATGATATAACTATGTATGGGGGTTATTGTTGTGGGTATAGAGGTGAAGGATTTATTATCCATTCATGATTTGTCAACAAACGAGATCAATGACATAATGGACTTGGCTAAGACGCTAAAAACACAGTTGAAAAACGGTGAACAGCATCATTTGCTTAAAGGAAAAACGCTGGGGATGATCTTTCAAAAGGCATCGACTCGTACTAGAGTCTCTTTTGAAGTAGGCATGTGGCAGCTAGGCGGCGCAGCGTTATTTTTAAATGCCAGTGATATGCAAATTGGCCGAGGGGAACCTGTCAAAGATACTGCCCGCGTATTGTCGCGGTATGTAGATGGTATCATGATTCGTACTTTTTCCCATGATGAAGTGATCGAATTGGCGCAGTTTGCTACGATACCAGTCATTAATGCTCTCACAGATTTGATGCATCCTTGCCAAGCATTAACGGATATATTTACGGTCTTAGAACATAAAGGCAGACTGCAAGGATTAAAAATGGTTTATATTGGTGACGGCAACAACATGGTAAATTCTTTATTGCAGGCTTGTGCAAAAGTGGGGATGGATATATCCATTGCAACACCAAAAGGCTATGAGCCGGATGCTGCTATTGTAGCCGAGGCATTAACCGTTGCAGCTGTGACTGGCAGTAAGATTGTATTGTGTGAAGATCCTCTTGAAGCAGCTAAAGATGCAGATGTACTCTATACAGACGTATGGGCCAGCATGGGCAAGGAGATTGAACAAGAAGACAGACGAGAAGTGTTTGTCAATTATCAGATCAATCAAAACGTAATGAATGTTGCTCAGAAAGATGCTATCGTTTTACACTGCTTGCCAGCTCATCGAGGAGAAGAAATTACAGAGGAAGTTCTGGAAAGTAACCAATCCGTTGTTTTTGATCAAGCAGAAAATCGTTTGCATGTACAAAAAGCAATTATGGTATTATTAATGGGAAAATGAAGCAGCGCGACCTTAGCATCGTAATGCTGACATCATTTTAATTTTATAAACTGCTCAATATAGAAACGACAATTTAAAACAAGGGGGATTACAAAGATGAGTGAAATTAAAAAAGTAGTATTGGCCTATTCTGGAGGATTGGATACTTCGGTTATTATCCCGTGGCTGAAAGAAAACTATAACTGCGAAGTAATTGCTATGTGTGCCGATGTCGGTCAAGGGGATGAATTAGCACCTGTACACGATAAAGCACTTAAATCTGGAGCCAGTAAGGTATATATTGAAGATTTAAAACAAGAGTTTGTCGAAAGCTATGTCTGGCCTACGTTAAAGGCTGGCGCTGTCTATGAAGGAAAGTATTTGTTAGGTACTTCTTTTGCAAGACCGATTATCGCCAAAGCTTTAGTAGCGATTGCGGAAAAAGAAGGAGCAGATGCTATCGCCCATGGTGCGACAGGAAAAGGTAACGACCAAGTACGTTTTGAACTTACCGTAAAAGCGTTAGCACCGCATTTAAAAATTATTGCTCCTTGGAGACTTTGGGATATTCGCTCCCGTGAAGATGCTTTTGATTATGCTGAAAAACATAACATTCCGATTCCAGTAGCAAAAAGCCGTCCTTACAGCATGGATCGCAATATCTGGCATTTAAGTCATGAAGGTGCAGATTTAGAGAATCCAGCAAATGAACCAATGGATGATGTATATCTGGTATCAAAATCTCCAGAGAATGCACCGGATAAACCGGCTTATGTAGACATCTGCTTTGAAAAAGGGATTCCAGTAGCTGTAGACGGTGAAAAACTTGGTGCTGTAGCATTATTAGAGAAATTGAATACTCTTGGTGCCGAGCATGGTATCGGGATTACAGATATTGTAGAGAATCGTTTGGTAGGTATGAAATCACGCGGCGTATATGAAAATCCAGGCGGATCGATTTTATACTATGCACACCGGGAATTAGAATATTTGACATTGGATCGGGCAACGATGCATTACAAAGAGCAAGTTGCAATTCGCTATGCAGAACTTGTATATGACGGTATGTGGTTTTCTCCATTAAAAGAAGCGTTAGATGCATTTGTTGATTCTACGCAGCAAACCGTAACCGGTACGGTTCGATTGAAATTGTACAAGGGTAATATTATGAGTGCAGGATCGAAATCTCCATACTCCTTGTATCATGAAGGATTCGTAACCTTTGGTCGAGATGAAGTGTACAACCAAAAAGATGCAGAAGGCTTTATTAATCTTTTTGGCCTGCCATTAAAAGTCAGAGCACTAATGCTGAAAGAGGCGGAAAAGAAATGAGTAAGTTATGGGGCGGTAGATTTGCCAAGAATACAGATGTAATGGTGGAGGAATTTACCTCCTCCATTTCTTTTGATCAACGTATGTACGCAGAAGATATTGCCGGTAGCATTGCTCATGCTACCATGCTGGCAAAGTGCGGCATTATTGCCCAGGAAGAAGCCGATACGATTATTGAAGGTCTAAAAACCATACTAGTGGATATTGAAGCTGGAAATTTTAGTTTTGAAATATCCCTGGAAGACATACATATGAATATAGAGAAGCGCTTAACAGAACGCATCGGGGCAGTGGGAGGAAAACTTCATACAGCCCGCAGCCGTAATGACCAAGTTGCTTTAGATACCCATATGTATTTAAAGCATGAAATTGCAGCGATTGGTACTTTGTTGCAGGATTTGCAGCAAGCGATTGTGGAAATAGCTCAAAAATACCAAGGCGTGGTTATGCCTGGCTATACTCACCTGCAAAGGGCACAGCCTATTTTGTTCTCACATCATATGATGGCATACTTCTCTATGTTAACACGTGACTTTAGACGGCTAAAAGGTGTTTGGGAAGGAACTGACATTCTGCCATTAGGCGCAGGAGCGCTGGCTGGTACTACTTTTCCAATTGACAGACACTTTGTAGCAAAGCAGCTTAATTTTAGTCAAGTATACGAAAATAGTATGGATGCAGTGAGTGACCGAGACTATATTTTAGAGTTCTTATCCTTTGCCTCCATTCTCATGATGCACCTTAGCCGAATCAGTGAAGAGATTATTTTGTGGTCTTCAACAGAGTTCTCTTTTATTGAATTAGATGACAGTCATTGTACTGGATCTAGCATTATGCCCCAGAAGAAAAATCCTGATGTAGCAGAATTGGTGCGGGGGAAAACCGGGCGGGTTTTTGGTCATTTAATGGCCTTATTGACCACTGCCAAAGGGTTGCCATTAGCTTATAATAAGGACTTGCAGGAAGATAAAGAAGGTATGTTTGACACCATTGATACCTTAAAATTTAGCTTAAGTGTTTATGCTTCCATGCTAAGAGCAATGAGAGTCAATAAAGAGGTCATGGGCTCGGCAGTGCGCAACGATTTCTCCAATGCAACGGATATGGCTGATTATCTGGTAAAAAAGGGATTGCCATTCCGTCAGGCTCATGAAGTCGTAGGAAAGTCCGTCGCTTATTGCTTAGGAGCTAATAAATGGCTGATGGATTTATCCTTAGCTGAGTTTAAAGAATTTTCCCCTCTGTTTGAAAATGATATTCTTGAAGCCATAAAAGTGGAAACTTGTGTAGATGCTCGAAATTCCTATGGTGGAACATCGTCCACTGGAGTGAAACAACAATTTACGGTAGCTCAAGATATTATAAAGAAACAACAAAGTGTGCTTGACATGTATACAAAAGGCAATATATAATAACCATAAATTAGCGCAATACAACAGACCCTGTAAATCGTTTTTGGGAAGAGAAAGCAGTTGCTTTTTACATTCCGTTAAGACGGCTAGGGGTCTGTCTGTTGCATTAAGAAGTTGATGTCTGTGAGATCTTTCTTCCTTGCACAATACGTATTATGTTTTATTGCACCGAAGAATAATGAAACTGCAAAGGCGCAGAGTATGCTGGTAGTCCTATGCGCTTTTGTGGTGAAAAGGACTGCCAGCGTTTTTCTTAAATAATAAGGAGGCACTCTACTATGACTGAAATCGCATTTACAAAAAGTAATACACTTGGGACAATGCCGCCAGAGGAACAGCTAGGGTTTGGCAAATATTTTACTGATCATATGTTTACCATGGATTATGATCCTAAAAATGGGTGGCACAATCCGGCAGTTATTCCTTATAATGAATATTCTGTTTTACCGGCGGCAATGGTCTTTCATTATGGGCAGGCAATTTTCGAAGGAATCAAAGCATTTCGTACCGAAGATGATCGAATTATTATTTTCCGCACAAAAGATTATCTGGCAAGGTTCAATCGCTCTGCAGATGCTCTGTGTATTCCCAATATTGATATAGATGTGGTGACAGAAGGTTTAAAGAAAGTGATCGAAGTAGACAAAGCATGGGTACCAACAAAAGTAGGAACTGCTTTGTATATCAGACCTTTCATTATTGCTACCGATCCGTATGTAGGGGTAAAAGTATCGGATACCTATAAGCTATTTATTTTATTATCACCAGTAGGTGCTTACTACGCTGCAGGATTTAATCCTGTAAGCATTAAAGTGGAAGACAAATACGTACGTGCTACGTTAGGCGGTTTAGGGGAAGCAAAAACTCCTGCCAATTATGCGATGAGCTTAAAAGCACAGGAAGAAGCGAAGAAAGAAGGCTTTGCACAAGTATTGTGGCTCGATGCAGTAGAACGTAAATACATTGAAGAAGTCGGTACCATGAATATTTTCTTTAAAATCAACGGAGAATTGATTACTCCTGATTTAGTCGGCAGCATTTTAGGCGGTATGACAAGAAGAACCGTTTTAGAGTTGGCGAAGGCATGGGGAGTAAAAGTTTCAGAACGCCGCATTTCGGTGGAAGAAGTCTTTGCAGCCCACGAGAAAGGTCAATTGGAAGAAGTTTTTGGTACAGGAACAGCAGCTGTTATTTCTCCTGTTGGAGAATTGTCCTG
>CAMKSY010000089.1 GCA_946415545.1 uncultured Pelosinus sp.
CAGGACTCTTTTTTAAGAGGATAATCAGAAGAGCTGTAAGAATTGTTCCAATGGCAATGGCTGCAATATACATGCCAAGATTACTTACAGCGTTTGGAATTAAGAGGACAAAGATACCACCGTGAGGTGCGCGTAAAGCACAATTAAATAACATGGATAATGCTCCTGTAATTGCAGAGCCCGCTACAAGTGCAGGAATAACCCGGAAGGGATCGGCTGCGGCAAAGGGAATAGCACCTTCTGTAATAAATGAGATACCCATAACAGAGGCTGCTTTGCCAGCTTCTTGTTCTTCTGGTGTAAACTTGTTTTTGGCTAGAACGGTAGCTAAGGCTAACCCTAAGGGAGGGGTCATGCCAGCAGCCATAATGGCTGCCATTGGTTCAAATACGCTGCTGCTTAATAAAGCTACGCCAAAGGCGTAAGCAGCTTTATTGATAGGACCACCCATATCAAAGGCCATCATTCCGCCAAGAATAAGTCCTAGGAATCCTGCATTGGCAGAAGTCATGCCCTTTAATGTTTGTGTCATAAGATCCATAATGGCTTTGACTGGTGTGCCAATAACATAAACCATTAAAAGTCCCACCAATAGAGTAGAGAAGAAAGGAATAATAAGTACGGGCTTTAAACCTTCTAAGCTTTTAGGAAGTCTAACATAATTTCGAATCCATAAAGCAATATAACCAGCGCAAAAACCGGCGATAATGCCACCCAGGAATCCAGAACCGATTTGAGACGCCAGCATGCCCCCTACAAGGCCGGGAACCAGGCCAGGACGGTCGGCAATGGAGTGAGCAATGAATCCTGCTAATAATGGCACCATGAGGGCAAAGGCAGCACCGCCGCCAATATCCATTAAAGCTGCAGCTAATGTCCCTTTTTCTTTAAAAGCCTCAATACCAAAGATGAAAGATAAAGCAATAATTAAACCGCCGGCGGATACGAGAGGAATCATATAAGAAACCCCAGTCATAAGATGCTTGTATAAGCTGTTTTGCTTAGTCTTCGCAGGTGTTTTTGACTCTGTAAATTTCTCATCTGGGCTGCTTATTTTTTTTGCGTTAATCGCGCTTTCAATGAGTCCTTTGGGATTTTTAATAGCTTCTTGTACAGGAGCGTTGATAATCGGTAATCCTAGGAATTGTTCTTTGTCGATTTGGGTATCTGCTGCAATTATAAGTGCATGAGCTTCTTTAATGTCTTGTGGAGTAATTTCATTTTCTACACCCACAGAGCCCCTTGTTTCTACCTTAATTTCGATTCCCATGGCTTTTGCAGCCATTTGCAGGGATTCTGCCGCCATATAGGTATGGGCAATACCTGTTGGGCATGATGTAATGGCTAATAATTTCATGATACAATCCTCCTCTATTTATAATATTAGGGAAATAAAGAGTTTATAACGAAGGGATGGCCTGCTGGAAAACTTCGCTATAAGCCAACTTCTGATCTAGCTTAATCTTTGAAAGCTGCTAGTATTTCTTCATAAGTGGCTGCGGATAGTATATGGTCTCTGATTTCCTGATGCATGAGTTTTCGAGAGATGTAGGACAATACTTTCAGGTGCACATCATTGGATTCTGCGGGGACAGCAATTAAGAAAAAGATATGGGCCAGACTGCCATCAGATGCTTCATAATCAATCCCCGCTTTTGAAATTCCTAACGTTAATGCTGCTTCTTTGACACTGCTGTCTTTAGCATGGGGAATTGCAATTCCCATACCGATGCCAGTAGAAAATTCCTTCTCCCGGCGAAGTACAGCTTCTGTATAGTTGTCTTTATCTAAAAGCTTGCCATCTTGATTGAGAACTTCAATAAGCTCATTGATGACGTCCAATTTGTTATTCGATGTTAAATGGAATTTAACTCTCGAGGCTGATAATAATTCTTGTATATCCATAATCAATTACCTCCACTCTTCTATTTGTACTTGATGGATTAATTTATTTACGTCGGATAAAGATGCTGCCTGTGTGCCAGGAAGCATCACAGATGCACTGGCAGCAGCAGATGCTAAACGAATGCTGTCAGCTAGAGATAACTTGCGTGCTTGCCCTACGCTAAAGCCTGCAACAAAAGCATCGCCGGCTCCTACCGTACTGCTGACAGGAACAACCGGGGATATAGCTCGTAAGATTTGGTGGCAATCACCAACTAAGGAACCTCTTTCCCCCAGTGAGACTGCTACTTGAGCGATTCCCTGGCGGAGCAGCTGTTTTACGGCTCCTAATAGATCCTTGTCAGATTCCATAGGTGCCTGCATAAGTTGGCTTAATTCCGGCAGATTTGGTTTTACGGCGAAAGGTTTAGCTGCAATACCTGCAGCTAAGGCGGGACCACTGGTATCTAATATAACGTTGCAATCATATTGATGCAGCATTTGGATGAAGGTTGCATAGATATCGGTAGGGACTGTTAATGGCAGACTACCAGAAAGTACAAACCATTTATGGCTGACTGCCAGCTTGCGCAGGATGTCTTCAAGGTTTTTCAAGTCGGCTGGTGTTGGGATTATGCCGGGGAAGTTCAGTTCGCTCACTACATCTGTGGCAGTATCCACGATTTTAATGTTTTCACGATTCTCTCCGGGCGTTTCTACGAAACGGTCAACGATATTTTCTCGTTTAAAATAGTGTTGGAATGTATACGCATTTTTCTTTCCAAGAAAACCTGTTACAACTACGGGATGCCCAAGGGCAGTTATAACTTTAGCTACATTTATGCCTTTGCCTCCAGGATCCGTACGCTCCGTATCCACTCGGTTTACTTTTCCTAATGTAAAGCTAGGCAGATGCAAGGTGCGGTCAAGAGCTGGATTTAAGGTAACAGTTACAATGGGGAGCGTATTATTCAATGAGATTCACCTCCTATTATATTAGTGATTTTCAGGAATCATGACCTGCGTATAATCTCGCAGACTTTCTAGGGTATCTTTATTAATGCTCCGATCAGTTATGATTGCAGACAAGTCTCCTATATTGCAAATTTTAGAAAAGGTTCGTTTATCAAATTTAGAGTGATCTGCTACTAATATAATCGATTGACTGGCCGCAATCATCGCTCTTTTTGTTTCTGCTTCGGCAAGATGTTTTGTTGTGACTCCTAAAGAACAGTCGACTCCATTAGCCGCAAGAAACAATTTATCAAAGGAAAAGAGTTTGAGCATGGAATTGGTGAGTGGACCAATAAGAGAATTAATGGATTTTCGCCAAGTGCCACCTAATAGCAGTACTTCAATATCCACTTCCTCGGCAAAAACGGAAGCTACATCCATGCTGTTTGTTGCAACTGTTAATTTTTTTCCTCGTAATGCGCGAGCGATTTCTCGGGTAGTTGTACCCGCATCTAATAAAATGGTTTCACCGTCTTGTACCATATCAGCAGCTAGAGTGGCAATGGCTCTCTTTTCTTCTAAGAAAAATACTTCTCGGTCGTGAAAACTAAGCTCTGATCCTAATTGAGATGATACGGCACCTCCATGTGTTCGCTGAACAAGACCAGAGTTCTCCAGTTCTTGCAGATCTCGGCGTATGGTAGCTTCAGATACGGCGAATAATGAACTAAGATCAATTACTTTAACAGGCTGCCTGGATTGAATCATTTTAATAATTTTATTGCGTCTTTCTTCAGCAAACATATACGCACCTCTCTAAATAAACTGTATTTTCAGTAATGTTCGATTGATTCCATTATAAAAGTAAAAATGAAAAAAGTCAATCACAAACAAACTAAAATGATCATAAACGAATATTTCTTATTATATGTACAGAAAGATATAATGTCTTATCGATGTGGAAGGCAGCATCCAGCTGTGATGTTCGCAATGACAAGAGCGCTTTTCTTACATAGCAGAAATTAAAAAGTGGCTTGGAAAATATTTAAAGTAATTAACAACAAAACAATATTGCTTAGGAGAAATTGGTATGCTATAATAATGTGGTAAAAGCTACAAGGTGCTTTAAAGTGAGGTGCAATAAATGAAAGATAAAATTCATCCAAATTATGGTGAATCAAAAGTAATGTGTGGTTGTGGCAACACTTTTGTAACTGGTTCTATCAAAAAAGAACTACGTATCGATGTTTGCTCAAAATGCCATCCGTTCTTTACTGGTCAGCAACGTAATATCACTGCTGGTGGACGTATTGAGAAATTCAATAAACGTTACGGTCAACAGGCCTAAAAACGGAGTAGCAGAGCAGAAATGCTCTGCTACATTTATATCTGTCATCTGTATACAAGCGAAATCCTATTAGGAAGCCGAAGAATGATTCTAATGAATGGGTTACCCTTATTCGTAATCTACGCGTTATGGTTTGTTCTGCTCCTGTTTACAGTGATAGGGTGTTTTTAGAAGAGTATACTAATCATACAAGGAGGGATACTATGAAACCGAAAGTTAGTATTGGTGGGCAAGCTGTCATTGAAGGTGTAATGATGCGCGGACCTGGTATAATCGCTACTGCGGTCAGAGAACCATCAGGTGAAATTATTGTAAAGCAGGAAGCGTTTACACCTGTTAGTGATCGGTATCCCATATTAAAAAAACCGATGCTGCGGGGAGTTGTTGCGTTGGTTGAATCATTGGTGCAGGGACTTAAGGCTTTATCCTTTTCTGCTCAGGCAGCTGGGGATGAAGGAGAGGAATTATCGAATAAAGAAATTGCCGTTACCATGATGTTTTCTTTGGGATTGGCCATTGTTTTATTTGTAATTATTCCAACGTATGCAGCCAAATATATTCATAGTGCGATAACAGATCCGCGTTTATTAAATCTAATGGAAGGTGTGCTGCGCTTAGCCATCTTTTTAGTGTATATAATTGGTATATCCAGAATGAAGGATATTCGCCGAGTGTTTGAATATCATGGTGCGGAGCATAAAACGATCCATGCTTATGAAGCGGGAGTACCATTGGATGTAGAGCATGTTAGAACCTATACTACGCTGCATCCACGCTGCGGTACCAATTTTTTATTTATTGTAATGATTGTAAGTATTGTTATGTTCGCTTTCTTAGGCTGGCCTGATTTGTGGATTCGGATTGTATCCCGTATTATATTGATGCCGCTTGTGGCAGGTCTTGCTTACGAGATTATTCGTTTTGCAGGAAAGAGTGAGGCTGCTTGGGTAGGGGTTGCTATTATGCCAGGATTATTGTTGCAGAAGTTAACAACGAGGGAACCTAGCGATGATCAATTAGAAGTCGCAATAAAAGCATTGGAAGCAGCTCGTCCTATAGAGGAAATGTAATAATAGACCAATAGATTAGATAACGCTATGTAAAAAGTAATGAACCGCGAGGAGCTATTTTGATTCTTCATAGTCTTCGCATCTTCGTGGTTCAATATCTTTTCTCTGCGTCTTTTGTGGTTTTCATTGTATATAAAATAAAGTTTTTAGAGGAGAATGACCATGCTGGATAAATTGCAGGCCATTGAAGATAGACAGCTTGAATTGGAGAATTTAATTAGTGACCCTTCGGTTATTGCTAACATGGCAGAATGGCAAAAACATACAAAAGCTCATTCTAAATTGCTTCCTATAGTGGCTAAATTTCGTGAATATAAAGAGGTACAGCAAGGTATTGCCGATGCCCTTGAAATGCTGAATGATAAACTGGACAATGATTTTCGTCAAATGGTTACGGCAGAATTGTCAGACTTAAAAGCAAAGAATGAAGTATTGAATGAAGAATTACGTATTTTATTGCTGCCGAAGGATCCAAATGATGAAAAGAGTGTAATTGTGGAAATTCGCGGTGGCGCTGGCGGTGATGAGGCGGCTTTATTTGCTGGTGATTTATTTCGCATGTATACTCGGTATGCGGAAAACCAAGGATGGCGTACAGAATTATTAGATGCCAATGCACCTGATTTAGGTGGTTTTAAAGAAGTTGTTTTTACCATTGATGGTGATGGTGCTTATAGCCGTTTGAAATTCGAAAGTGGTGTGCATCGTGTACAACGCGTTCCTACTACGGAATCAGGCGGACGTATTCATACTTCTACGGTAACTGTAGCTGTATTGCCAGAGGCGGAAGAAGTAGACGTAGTAATTAATCAAAATGATCTGCGAATTGATACATACTGTGCCAGCGGCGCAGGTGGTCAGCACGTTAATAAAACGGAATCTGCAGTACGGATTGTACATTTACCTACAGGTATTGTTGTACAGTGTCAGGATGAAAAATCCCAGCTGAAAAATAAGGACAAGGCTATGCGAGTGCTGCGAGCTAAAGTACTGGAAAAAGCCGAAGAGGAATCTCGGGCTGAAATGGCTGAAACACGTAAAAGTCAGGTGGGAACAGGAGACCGCAGTGAGCGCATTCGTACTTATAATTTTCCTCAAGGCAGGGTAACGGATCATCGTATTGGACTAACTTTGCACAAGCTGGATTTTGTTCTAAATGGTGATATTGATGAAATCATTAATGCTTTGATAGCGACAGATCAAAGTCAGCGTATGCAGCAAGGTGAATAACATGGCAAATAAGAAAGACGTTTGGACGGTACAGGCAATTTTAAATTGGACTCGGCAGTACTTCTTGGAGAAAGGTGTGGAAAATCCGCGTCTTGATGCGGAAGTACTGCTTTCCCATATCCTTGAGAAAGAAAGATTGTATCTGTATGTGAATTTCGATCAGCCTTTAGAGGATAAAGAACTGGCGGCATTTCGCGCAGCCGTGAAGCAAAGAGCTGCACGTTTGCCTGTCGCCTATATCATTGGAAGTAAGGAATTCATGGGGCTGGACTTTGAAGTTACACCTGCAGTACTAATTCCGAGGCCTGATACGGAAATTCTGGTGGAGGCTGCGATAAGCCGTCTCGCCCTAGTAGAAGAACCTTGTATTTTAGATCTTGGCACAGGCAGCGGTGCTATTTGTATCAGCATACTGAAAAATTTGCCAGCAGCGAGAGGGGCGACTGTAGATATTTCGCCAGAGGCTTTGATTGTGGCGAAAAGAAATGCTAAAAAGCATCAAATCGAAGAACGGCTGACTTTCTATCAGGGGAATCTGTTTAATCCTGTCAAAGGGCAAAAATTCACAGCGATCGTGTCCAATCCACCTTATATCCCCCAAGGAGATATTCCGGGACTTACTCCTGAGGTTCAGCAAGAACCTAGCTTGGCTTTGGCAGGCGGTGAGGATGGTCTGGATTTTTATCGACGCATTATACAAGAAGGCAGGAATTACTTGGCAGAAAAAGGATTTATTGCTATGGAGGTTGGTATTGGACAAGCTCAGCTAGTTGCTGACATGGCAGAAAAAACAGGCTATTATAACGTCAGTACTATCATAAAAGACTACGGCGGAATTGAGCGTGTTGTGGTACTGGAAGGGACTGGGAAGAGCAGTGATCTGGGAAAAGAATGAAAGCGCATGCCTCTGTGGTCCCCAAAAACACTAACGCTTTCTTATTTAAATGTTTTATTTCATAAAGGCAGGGGTTATTATGCATACTGAATATTTTGTAGTGGACAAAGAGTATCCGGATCAGAAGGTATTAGGGGAGGCGGCAGAACTCTTAAAACAAGGCAAATTAGTAGCTTTCCCGACAGAAACCGTTTATGGGTTAGGTGCAGATGGTCTGGATGAAAAGGCGGTAGCCAATATTTATGTAGCAAAAGGGAGACCTTCAGACAATCCTTTAATCCTACACATCTCTCACTTAGAAGAACTAAAACAGCTTGTTGCTCATATTCCTAATAATGCGAAAGTTTTGATGGATACGTATTGGCCGGGACCCCTTACTATTATATTCCGAAGGGCTGCAATTGTACCGGATATTGTTACTGGAGGCTTAGAGACGGTAGGAATTCGTCTGCCTGATTCTGTTGTTGCTCGTGAGCTAATCGCTTTGGCGGGTACTCCGATTGCTGCGCCCAGTGCGAACATTTCAGGAAGGCCGAGTCCGACCAATGCTCAAGCTGTATTAGTTGATCTGGAGGGCAAAATTGATGCTGTTGTGGATGCTGGCAATTGTCACATTGGAGTGGAGTCAACGGTTATCGATTGCACAACGCCAGTGCCCACCTTGCTAAGGCCGGGAGGGATTACTATGGAAATGCTAATGGAAACATTAGGAGAAGTAGAAATAGACCCGATTCTTAGCGGAAGTTTTGAGCTTGCTCCTCGCTCACCAGGTATGAAATATACCCATTATGCTCCTGATGCACCAATGGTGTTAATAGAAGGAGAATATCCTCAAGTGGTAGATCTGCTTTTAAGGGAGATTTCAGCAGCATTGGCAGATGGAAAACGTGTAGGCGCATTAATTTCTGCTCAGACAGCAGAAAAATTGCCTGAAGGTATTATACCTTTTGTATATGGCATGCGTGAGAATGTAGAAGAAATAGCTGCCAATTTGTATCTGGCTCTGCGCAGTTATGATGATCATCCGGTAGATGTCATTTTTGCAGAGGGCATTCCCGAAGAGGGGTTAGGATTGGCAGTTATGAATCGTCTCCGCAAGGCTAGTGGCTATCGGATTATCAAAGGATAACATATACACTATATCCCCCACATATATATTATAAAATGGAGGTGGGGGTTGGTGACGAGTTTAGAATTATTGATGTTGAGTGCAGCCTTAGGTACCGATTTATTTTCTGTGGCTGTTCCTATTGGCATGAATCCTATGAGACGCAAGATTATCTTTCGCGCAGCAATTGTTTTTGCTTTATTTCATATTGTTCTTATATTGACAGGATATTATATTGGTAATTTTCTGGGATCAGTAGTAGAACGATTTGGAAGCTACCATAGTGAATATCCTCTGTTGGTTATGGAAAATTGGGCCAGTATTTTAGGAGCATTGGTTTTAATTGGTTTGGGCATATATATGATAAGAGAAAACCTGTTTGTTTCTGAACCAAATCAGAGTAAAGCTCATCCTTTGCAAGGTATCTCCTTGTTGGTACTGGCAGCTAGCGTAAGCATTGATGCCTTAGCCGCAGGATTTAGTATGGGGATGATGGACGTTGATCTGGTTAGGCTGAGTTTTATTTTAGGAAGCGTTATCTTTTTAATTGCCTTGTTTGGGTTGAGTTTAGGGCGTAAAGTCGGACGTTATATAGGTCGTAAGGCGGAGTGTATCGGAGGTATTGTACTTGCTTTATTAGGGATGCATATTCTATGGACGATGCTGCATTGATAACAAAATAACTTGGTTAGGTAATGAAGAATATAGCTGAAAGGCAGTTGGAGATTGAAATGCTGCAGATAGTAATTATTTGTACGGGTAATACTTGTCGAAGTCCTATGGCAGAGGTGCTGCTGAGAAACAAAATAGACAAAAATAATGTTGCGGAGCAGATTGCTGTGGCGTCTGCTGGTATCGCAGCATGGAATGAAGGACGGGCATCGAAGGGAGCGCAATGTGCCATGAAACAGCGGGGGATTGATCTCTTGAGTCACCGCTCCCGCCTTCTGACAAGGGAAGATATTGTAAGAGCAGATTTGTTGCTGACCATGACCGCCAGCCATAAAGAAGCAGTGCTTTCCATCATGCCTGAGGCGTGGAACAAGGTATTTACTTTGGCTGAGTTTGCTGGTGAAGGGAAAGATATTTCTGATCCTTACGGTGGAGATAGCGCTATTTATGAAGCTTGTGCCGTTGAAATAGAAAGGATTTTGGAAAAGTCCTGGGGAAGAATTTTGGAACTTGCAGGAAATATGAGTTGAGTATAGAAAAAAATGACGAAGAGAGTGTTTGAAAGGATTAATACTCTGCATGCAAAAAAAACTGGAGGTTTATATATGTTGGTAGCAATTGGTAGTGATCATGGTGGTTTTCTGCTAAAGGAAGAAATTAAAAAATTACTAGCAGAAGAAAATATTGCATTTGAAGACTTTGGAACTCATTCTATAACGTCAGTAGATTATCCAGACATTGCAAAAAAAGTGGGAGAAGCTGTAGCTGCTGGTCAATACACTAGAGGTATTTTGATTTGTGGTACAGGCATTGGCATCAGCATTGCCGCAAATAAAATAAAAGGAATTCGAGCAGCTCTTTGCCATGATGTCTTCTCAGCTAAAATGACGAGAGAACACAATGATGCAAATGTATTAGCAATGGGTGAAAGAGTCATCGGACCAGGATTGGCACGCATGATTGTTTCAACTTGGCTTTCAACAGATTTTGTCGGTGGTCGTCATGGCGATCGAGTCGCAAAGATTTCTCAGTTAGAATCATAAAGAACAGTCTATCGGAAAGTCTTGTTGACTGATAAAAAGATGAGAAAGCGGATACTTTCACCTGGTACTTAACCCACGGTGATTCATATTCTTTGCCGTTTGCAGCTGTAAATGATTGTTTTCCAATTGTACACAATTCTCATTAGGAGGGAATGGCGTGAGCAGCGAAATAGAGGAAATACGAAACCAGACGATAAAAGCAGCCGAAGAGCTGCTGCAAATAGCAAAAGCTGCTTCAGGGCAGCTTATGGTCGTTGGTTGTAGTACGAGCGAGGTAGTAGGCGAACGAATTGGCTCATCGGGATCTTCCGATGTGGCCCAGGCTATTTTAAGCGGCTTAATGACTGTTTGTGAAAAATTTGACGTATATCTAGCAGTCCAGTGCTGTGAACATTTAAATAGGGCATTGGTGGTACAACGATCCGCTGCCGATGTCTATCGATTAGAGCCTGTAATGGTGGTTCCTGTACCTAAAGCCGGAGGCGCATTAGCAGCTATGGCGATGAGTTCTTTTAAATGTCCGGTGGTAGTAGAGCATATTCAGGCCCATGTTGGCTTAGATATTGGCAATACTTTGATTGGTATGCACTTAAAACCAGTAGCTGTTCCAGTGCGCTTGCAGCAAAAGAATATTGGAAAAGCATTCTTGACCGCAGCTCTTACTCGTCCCAAGTTGATTGGTGGCCCGCGGTCTGTATACAAATAACAATATGGGGGAAATAAGATGAGTGAACTTACTACTTTTGATCCAGAGATTGCTAAAGCGATTCAATTGGAAGGGCAGCGTCAGGAAAACAAGCTTGAATTGATTGCTTCTGAAAATTTTGTGAGTAAAGCAGTCATGGAAGCACAAGGATCCGTCTTGACGAATAAATATGCGGAAGGATATCCAGGAAAACGTTACTATGGCGGCTGCGAGCATGTAGATGTAGTAGAGCAGCTGGCAATTGACAGAGTGAAAGAACTTTTTGGTGTAGAGCATGCCAATGTGCAGCCTCATTCCGGTGCTCAAGCCAATACAGCAGTATATTTTGCTTTTCTGCAGCCAGGTGATACCATTCTAGGTATGAATTTAGCTCATGGCGGACATTTAACTCATGGCAGTCCTGTAAACATCTCTGGCAAATGGTTTAATATTGTACCATATGGCGTAGATGCGCAGACTCATTTGATTAATTACGATGAAGTAGCAGAACTTGCAGAAAAGCACCGCCCCAAAATGATTGTTGCAGGTGCCAGTGCTTATTCCCGGATTATTGATTTTGA
The DNA here is from genome assembly GCA_946415545.1 of uncultured Pelosinus sp. Taxonomy (GTDB): domain Bacteria; phylum Bacillota; class Negativicutes; order DSM-13327; family DSM-13327; genus Pelosinus. Next base: position 11,471 of record CAMKSY010000089.1, read on the forward strand.
ACGTATCGGCAAGATTGCTCGTGAAGTAGGTGCTATGTTGATGGTGGACATGGCTCATATTGCTGGTTTGGTAGCCGCTGGACTGCATCCGACTCCTGTGGGACATGCTGATATTATTACAACGACGACTCATAAAACCCTGCGCGGTCCTCGCGGCGGCGTCATTATGTGCCGCAGTGAATTGGCTGCTAAAGTGGATAAAGCGATATTCCCTGGAATTCAGGGCGGACCTTTGATGCATGTCATTGCAGCAAAAGCAGTTGCATTTAAAGAGGCTTTGTCTGAAGATTTTAAAATATACCAGCAGCAGGTTGTTAAGAATGCTGCAACATTAGCAGAAGGGCTAAAAAAAGCAGGGTTTACTTTAGTCTCAGGTGGTACCGATAATCATTTATTGCTAGTCGATTTACGGCCCCAGAGCATGACTGGTAAGGAAGCAGAAAAAATTCTGGATGAAGTAGGCGTTACTGTTAATAAGAATGCAATCCCTTATGATCCAGCCAGTCCTTTTATTACAAGCGGCATTCGAATTGGCACAGCGGCGCTTACAACTCGCGGTATGAAAGAAGCTGATATGGAGATCGTAGCTGCCATTATCTCTATGGTGCTGAATCATCCTGCAGATGATGCTGTGAAAGCAGAAGCAGTGAAGTTAATTAGTCAATTATGTAAGAAACATCCTCTGTATGTTTAAGGCAGACAAGTAAGGTTAGGTTTATACTTTGGACAATTATATATGAAAAAAACCGAGATTATATGAAAATATAATCTCGGTTTTTTAATAGCATAGAACGTATACGTTTTAAGGTGCTGTCCTTTGCGCCTTTGTGGTTCAAAACGGCTATGTCTTAAGCTTGTACTTCTCTTATAAACGGGTTTTGGCAATGGATTGACGAATCTTTTGCATATTGTGTGTAATTCGATCAGGCTGTCGTAGCATAGCTCCAACATAAAGTACATCAATGATTGCTAAATGAATTAAACGTGAAGACATTGCTTCAGATCGATAATTCACTTCTTTCGCCATACCGTTTAATGTGATATGAGACATCTGACTCAAGGGAGATCGGATATGACTTGTGATTCCGATAATGGTTGCGCCATTTTCTTTTGCAATTTTTACAGACTCTAGAACACTTTGATTAGAGCCAGTGTGAGATATTGCCATTACGACATCGCCGGGATGCAAGAGTGAGGCAGAGATGGCTTGCATATCCTGGTCAGCATAAGCTCTGACAGAAATTCCAAAGCGTGAAAAGCGATGTTCCACATCGGCAGCGATGGGAGCTGAACCTCCTGTGCCATAAACCTCAATGCGACGGGCAGCCAATATTGCAGTGATTGCGTTTGATAAGGATTCTGCATGGATGATTTTTAAGGTATCATGTAACGCCTCGTTGATATTTTGAAAAACTTTACTGGCAACTTCGTCAATCGGATCGTCTGCATTGACTTCGTTATATATGGACTCAAAGGGTTCATATAAGTCACTTGCTAAGGCTATTTTAAGACTCTGGAATCCTGGAAATCCTAGTTTGTTTTTGCAGAACCGTGAAATGGTAGCTTCGGCGCTCCCTGTAATCTCAGCCAGCTCGGTGATTGTCATATGAATGACTTCGGATGGATTGGAAATGATGTACTCTGCTAATTTTCGCTCTGTTTTAGTTAAGGATTGGAACATATTATGGATGAGTGCTAAGCACACATTTGGTTTAGGCTCTCGTGTAGTCATATTTTCTCCTTGTGAACTCGTACTTTGTGACGGATCATATTATTTCTTTGAACCGGAAAGATTTTCAGTAAAGTTTGCTTCGCTGTCGTATAAATGAAAAAAAATACAGTAATTGTAAAACAAACCGCTGACAATGTAAGTATAACAAATGACGGGGAAGTATAACAAGAATTAATTGAAAATGAAAATAATATTAATAAAGCATAGAAG
>CAMKSY010000090.1 GCA_946415545.1 uncultured Pelosinus sp.
CTTTTGTGCCTACCCCAATTTCCGACTTGATTGTCAGCTCACCATTCAGCAGATGGATTCGCTCCCGCATCCCCAGTAAGCCAAAACTTTCATTGCCAAAATTATCTGCTGTATTAAAGCCCTTACCATCATCAGCAATGGTAGCTGAGAAGGCATCTCTGCGAAATTCCATCGCAATGGATATCGTCCGCGCCTGGGCGTGTTTCTCAATATTTGTAATTGCTTCCTGGAAAATTCTAAAGATACCAATTTCCACATAAGAATCTAAGCGTCGTTCTTCACCTAATATCCTAATATCATAAATCATGCCGCTGCGCTCTTTTACCGTATCTAAAAACCGCTTCACTGTTGGTACTAAACCCAAATCATCTAATGTCATTGGACGTAAATCAAAAATAATTTTTCTCGTTTCTTTCAGACAAAGACGTACTTGTGCACGAAGATCCGCTAGTTCTTTTTTTGCACGCAGCACATCAATATCAATTAATCGTTCACAAACTTCTGCTCGAAACACAATATTTGCCATAGCTTGCGCTGGCCCATCATGAATTTCCCGCGACACTCTGCGGCGTTCTTCTTCCTGGGCCTTAATAATTTTAGAGCCAAAGACTTGGCTCTGCTGCAAGGATTCAATCTTTACAACCACATTGCCCATTTCGTCGCCCAAATATCCTAGAACTGCACCTACCTGTGTTGTTAATCCTTCTGCTTTAGACACTGTATCTTTTAAAGAGCGTAAACGAAGCTCTAACTCATCACGCTGCTGACGTAAGCTTTGCTCTTGAGCGCGAGCTACCGCTAATTCAACTTGTAAGTTTCGCGCATCGTCATATACTGCTTTAATATCAGCTTCTGAATATATGCTGAAATTACGACTGACTTCCATTAGCTTAATCCTGGAACGCCGCTCTTTTTTTTCTAAATCATCCACTGTAAAGATGATAGCAACAGTCTCCTGCTTTGTACGTTCTACATCCTTTTTTATATTTTCAACCTCGTTACGAGCCGCCTCATAGATATCAAAAATTTGTGTTTTTCCCTGCTCTACCGCTTCGATTGTAGTTTTGACAATCCTATCAAGATCACTAATATTAATATTTCTCATACAACCACCTTAACAATTCCTAAAAATAGTATGGATTAATTTACTTCGCCAATATAAAATTTTTCACCTGCAAAAATCATTGCCTAATCATGAAATTCATTTATCAGAATATTGATACTTTCTTCAAGATAAATCATAAAAAATCGAACCACAAAGACACAAAGGGGTTGTTTATAACTTATTTGCCCGCTCCCCTTTGTGTGCCGCAGCTGCAGCATTGTGCCTTGTGGTTCATAAATACTTGTTTTTCACCTGCAATACCTATATCTTCCTAATACAATAAGAAAACTTGGCTTTCACCAAGTTTTTATAAAAACAAGTTCTAATGTATTGCGCGTTTTTTTACTTTTCCACCCATTACATCATGAACCTCATTAATCGTTACAAAAGCATTTTCATCAATTTCTTGAATAATGATTTTCAGTTTAGCAATCTCCAGACGAGTAATAACAGAGTAAAGCACTTGCTTAGACTCACCCGTATAAGCACCCTGACCATGTAAAATAGTGACTCCACGCCCCAGCCGCGCCATCAGCACTTCGGCTATTTCATGAGGATGGTCGCTCACAATCATGACACCCTTTGATTCATCCAAACCCTCGATCGTAATATCTATTAATTTATAAGCAACAAAATAGGCAATTAGAGAATACATGGCTTTATCCCAGCTAAATACTAGTCCTGCGCTTCCAATAATAAATATATTGAAGAACATAATGATTTCGCCTACAGAAAAACCTGTACGTTTATCTAATATAATGGCAACAATTTCAGTGCCATCTAAAGAACCGCCATACCGAATAATGAGTCCTACGCCAATTCCAAGGATAATTCCCCCAAAGATGGCTGCTAAAAACACATCATTTGTAAAGCCTGGAATAGGCAGCAAAACACTTACCCAGATGGACAGAGAAGTCAAGGCAAACAAGGTTGATATCGCAAAGTTTTTTCCAATCTGCATATACCCTAAATAGATGAATGGAAAATTCAATATGAAGATAAATAACCCTAATGGCCATCCAGTTAAATGACTTGCCATAATAGAGATACCAATTACTCCACCATCAATAATCTGATTGGGAACTAAAAAAACCTCTAACCCTACCGCTGCTAAAATGGAACCAATAAACATGAAAATATACCTTCGGATATACTCTTTCGTTGAAATTTTCTTTCCCGGCATATAATTCCTCCCTTTTTTACGTATAATTTATATTATTTTACTAAGAATATAATACTTATTTAATTTTGAATAAAAAAGAGGCAGACCCCTTAGGTTTCTGCCTCTTTTGTCTCATGTATTTATTTTAAGCTATCCTTTACTTCTTCCCATACTAGGATACGAGTTTTAGAAAAACCATTAAACTCAGTAGCCGATGCCGAGGTATAAGCCCCGCAATTGGGCACTAATATCAGATCATCCATTTCTAAGCTAGGAATCCATTTATCTTGAAACAAAATATCCAAGGAATCACAGCTTGGTCCTGCAAAGGTAGCAGGTACCTTCTCGCCAGTTTTAAAGGTTTCTAATTCAAAATCCCAATGATCAAAAATAACTCCTGAAAAAGTACCATACAAGCCATCATCCAAAAAATACCATTTTTTCCCATTACGCTTTTGGGTACCGATCACGCGAGTAATTAGATTCGCTACTGTTCCGCAGATAAAACGCCCAGGCTCAGCCCAGATTTCTGTATCAGGAAAATAATGGGTAATGGCTTTATTAATCGTTTGCAGCATCGCAATAACATCAATCGTATTGCTATCAATTACTGGGATAGGGAAGCCGCCTCCGATGTCTAGGATACGCAAATCAAAGCCTGCTTCTTTCGCCTGATCATATAAACGCCGAAATATTTCTAATGATTCTACATAGGCATCAGCACTAGAAGATTGACTACCCACATGAAAACATAAGCCAGCCACATCAAGTCCTTGCTGACGAGCTAATGTAAGAAGGGGTAATACTTCATCAGGATGGGCACCAAATTTCTTATTTAGATCGACCAAAGCGTTAGGATTATCTACTCTAACCCGGAGCAACACCGTCCCGCCAGGTATTGCCTTGGCCATTTTACTTATTTCACTTTCACTATCAAAGGTAAATTTATATACACCGATATTCTTGGCTACCTTAAGTCCGCTTGCCGTCTTCACTGGATTGGCATATACCATACGTTCTGCTGGAATTCCCATATCCGTTAAATATTGCATTTCTCCATCTGATGCTACATCAAAATACGAACCCAGTTCAGCCAATTTCCGGATAATTGCTTCATGAGGATTGGCTTTTACCGCGTAATGCATTTTTACTCCCGGTAAATAACTTGCCAAAAAAGAATAATTACGTTCTACTTGTTCTGTTGACACCAATAACAACGGAGTATCGTATTGCTGTGCCAAACTTTCAACAGCTGCTTGTGATAATTTAAAATAACTATTCATATCCCTCTCCCATCCTGTTTGTTATTTCGTGGAACCCGTCTTCGCTAGTTGCAGCAAGAAAAGTAACTATATGATTGTACCATACAGTAGCAAAAGTGCAATAAGAAAATATATAAATTTACAAAATACTTATTTGCCACTTCAAGGAATAAGAGAACCTGGTGCGTCCTTTTGGCGCATAGCCATTTTAAACATAGAATACAAAGCCCTTTACTAAGACGTATCTTTGTATTTTACTATCCTCTGCTTCTCTTAAACAACTTATACTTTATCGATAATAAATTAACTTCCACATTTTTGTGGAAGTTAATTATCAGACAGTAAACGATAGCCAACACCTGATTCTGTGATAATGTATCGAGGCTGAGAAGGATTGGGCTCTATCTTACGTCTGAGCTGCCCAATATATACTCTAATATAATGAGTATCCTCATGATAAGCTGTACCCCAAACTGATTTTAATAATTGTTTATGTGTCAATACCCTGCCAATATTTTTAGCCAGAACCTTTAGTATTTCATACTCTGCAGGTGTCAGTTTTATTTCTTTACCGCCACAAGTTACACTGCGCACCATCAAATCAATTGTTAAGTCACCACAATTAATTACGGAAGAACCTTCATTCGTTATCCCATGACGCAAAGCGACACGCAAGCGAGCAAGCAACTCTCCCATGCTGAATGGTTTCGTGACATAGTCATCTGCCCCTGCATCCAGTGCGGCAATTTTTTCATTTTCCTGATCCCGAGCACTTAAGATAATAATAGATACCTTTGACCATTCTCGAATGATCTCAACTACGGTTTTTCCATCCATATCTGGCAATCCTAAATCCAAGAGAATCAAATCAGGTTTAAATACAGCGGTTCGCTGGATCCCCTCTTCTCCAGTATGACATTCATCAATTTCATAGCCATAAGCAGATAGAGATACTTTTAGCAGTCTCCTAATCGGAGGATCATCATCAATCACTAGAACCCGTGCCCCTTTTTCCATCCTTTCATCCCCCCTTATGCAAGCGAAATGAGCCTTTCTACCTGTTAATAAAGTATAGGAAAAATCACGTCAAATGCATTGGTGGCTGCTCTTCCCAAGGAAGAGTAAACGTTATAACGATACCGCCTCCTGGCCGATTTTCAGCCTGTATAATTCCACTATGAGCTTCAATAATTCCCCTGCATATCGATAAGCCTAATCCTGTTCCATGAACCTTCTCAGGCTGCTCTACTCGAAAAAATTTATCAAAAACCTGCATTACATTGTCGGCTGGAATACCGACTCCTCGATCAGCTATTGATACTTGTATGGCAGCTTTATCTTGGATGGCAGTAATAATAATCTCACTACCTTGCGAAGAATACTTACAGGCATTATCCAGCAGATTCACCATTACTTGTTCCAGAAGTACATAGTCAGCCTTTATCATAGGTAAATCTGCTGCTATATTCACAAATAACGCTCTTTCCTTTATGCATCTCCCAACTCTTCTAAGAGCCGTTCCAGTAATATCTTCGATATCACACCAATCTTTTTTTAGCTGCATCATACCACTTTCTAATCTGGCTGTATCTAAGAGATTGATGACCAAACGGTTCATCCGATCGGCTCCTTCTTTCACCGTTTCTAACAATTCTTTTTTATCATTCACGGAGTAAACACCTTCTGTATCCATTAAACCAGATATAGCACCAATAATGGAGGATAAAGGTGTCCGCAATTCATGGGAGATGGAATTCAATAATGCAGTACGCAACTGATCTGATTCAGCAAGCAATGCTGCTTGCCTGGCTTGTTCCGCTAATTTTACTCTTTCAACGGCAATCGCTGCCAATCCTGCCCAAGCTTCCATTAATCGCTTTTGAGGCGAAGTGAGTATTTCCTCTTGGATTTCAATCCCTAACACTCCAACTGTATTTTGGCTTGTTGTTAAAGGCAAATACATATACCTGGCCCCCGGCAATGTATCTGTACAATGCCCCGCAATTTCACAGTTCTCAAATGCCCATACCGCTACTGCTTTTTCGCCGGCATCTTCACCAATCTTTCCAGGCCCAGCCTCCGCAGCTAATATTAATTTTTCATCCTGGGGTAAAAATACAGCTACTGACTTATCTAACGTCTGCCACACCTGCTCCGCCAAAATACCTACGATTACACTACTATCTACTACGGCTGCAATTTCACGGCTAAACGAATACAATGCTCCAGTTGTTTTTTCTCGCTGCCTGGCTAACGTTGCTTCTACCCGCAATTTTTCAGTTTGTCCGCCAATGATAAAGGAGACAAAAAGAAAAAGAGGCAAACTCCACATAGAAGGAAGATCCGATATACTAAAAGTAAAAATCGGTGATATAAAGAAAAAATCAAAAAAAATGGCACTGCATAATGCCGTTACATAGGATGGTCCTTTGCCCCACCAAACTGCAGACAAGAGTACCGGTAAGAAATACAGTAACATAAAATGTACAGGTTCTAGGTAATGACGCCACCACCAAAGTCCTGCTGTCATTATGATAATCATGAACAGTCCCGCTATATAATGCCACCAATGAATTACTTTTTTAGGGGTTATGGTTTTAACCTTAGGCTCCTCTTTTACTTCTGTATTCCCTTGGATAACATGAATAGTAATCCCCCCACTGCAGCGAATGAGCTTGTCAACCACTGCACCACCGTTCAACCATTCCCAAAGACGTCCCCGCAATGGCTTGCCAACCACTAAATGGGTAACATTATATTCCTTTGTCATCCTTAGGATTTCCGCTGTCAGGTCTTTGCCCACAATACTGATGGTCTTTGCCCCCAATTCTTCCGCTAAACGCATATTGCGAAAAATTCGATCCCGCTCTCTTTCACTAGAACCTGACCGCCTTGGTGTATCAACATGTACCGCTAATAGCTCTGCCTGCAGGCCACGAGACAGCCTTCTGGCGGCTCGAATCAATTGAGCTGAAAAAGGGCTGGAGCTCACACAAACCATTACCCGCTCACCTGCTGGCCAAGGTCCGGGAATATCATGCTCCTGCATGTATTCATTTAATTCCTGATCCACCCGATAGGCTGTAAAACGAAGAGATAATTCCCGCAGCGCATTAATATTCCCTGGACGGAAAAATTTATTTAATGCCAATTTTGCCTGGCTCGGCATATAAATTTTTCCTTCTTTCAACCTTTTAATGAGCTCATTGGGGGGAATATCGATCAACTGTACTTGATCAGCCTGTTCCACAATACGATCAGGTACCGTTTCCCGCACTGTTACCCCTGTAATCTGAGCGACAATATCATTGAGACTTTCAAGATGTTGAATATTAATTGTTGTAGCTACATCAATACCTGCATTTAATATTTCTTCAACATCCTGAAATCTTCGTACATGACGAGAACCAGCCACATTGGTATGAGCTAGTTCATCAACTAGCACAACTCTCGGTTTGCGTTCCAATACCCCATCAAGATCCATTTCATATAATTTTTTGCCTCGATGCTCAATTTCTTTTGCTGGCAAACGAGGTAAACCCTCTGCCATCTTTTCTGTCTCTTGGCGTTTATGGGTTTCTACCCAGCCAATCACAACATCCACACCAGAAGCCAGCATCTCATGAGCGATCTTAAGCATGGTGTACGTTTTACCAACACCTGCGGCAGCACCTAGAAATACGGTTAATCTGCCTCTAGCTGCTTTATTTAACTTTGCCAGCAGCACATCCGGATCTGGACGTTTTTTATCTTTGCTTTCCTCAGGCATATCATTGCCTCCATTATAGTAAATGAATGTTTTTATTACCTACCTGCTAACCGATCCAGTGCCATATTAAGAACCAGCACGTTGACCCGATCTGTACCTAAGAAACCAAATTGTCTATGTTGTATATGACTGATCACTAGCTCTCTTATCTCATTTTCTCTTATGTCTCGCGCACTTGCAATGCGCTGGATCTGTAAATAAGCTGCTTCTGGTGAAATATCAGGATCAAGACCACTAGCAGATGCCATGACCAAATCAGAAGGAATTGAAAAGTTTTTATCAATCTGATTTTCACTGCGAATTTTTTCAATATTACTCTTTAGTGTATCCTCTAGCTTTTTACTCGTTGGTCCCAAGTTTGATGCTGCTGATCCAGCAGCATCATATCCATCTGTACCAGCTGAGGATGGACGACCATGAAAATACTTTGCTGTTGTAAAATTCTGTCCCAACAGAACCGAACCCACTGCTTTGTCATTTACATAAGCCAATGAACCATTGGCTTTCTGAGGAAAAACAGCCTGTGCCACCCCTGTCATTGCCAATGGGTACACAATACCAGTAACAACCGTTAATAAGAGCAGCAAGCGTAAAGCACTTATGATTTGTTTCCACATCATACCCTAACTTCCTTTCTCTGTATTTGATCAACCATTGCTATACTAAATGAAAAGCAGCTAACAATACATCAATCAGCTTGATACCAAGGAAAGGTGCCACTAAGCCACCCAAACCGTAAAGAATCAGATTTCGACGTAAGATCATATCTGCACCTAAGGGTTGATACAATACACCACGCAGCGCTAAAGGTACCAGACCAATAATAATCAAAGCATTAAAGATTACAGCACTTAAAATAGCACTCTCGGGCGTCGATAATCTCATAATGTTAAATATACCGAATGCTGGATAGGCGGCAAACAGTGCTGGAATGATGGCAAAATACTTAGCAACATCATTCGCAATACTAAAGGTCGTCAAGGCTCCTCTAGTCATCAATAGTTGTTTACCAATCTCTACTATTTCAATCAGCTTTGTTGGGTTGCTATCAAGATCCACCATGTTGCCAGCTTCCTTCGCTGCCTGTGTACCACTATTCATTGCAACTCCCACATCTGATTGAGCCAAAGCCGGAGCATCATTGGTACCATCGCCAGTCATGGCTACTAACATCCCTTTCTCCTGGTACTCTCGAATCAGAGCTAACTTTCCTTCCGGAGTAGCCTCTGCCATAAAATCATCTACCCCGGCCTCTGCAGCAATAGCAGCAGCTGTTAAAGGATTATCCCCTGTAATCATGACAGTTTTAATACCCATTTGCCTAAGTTCCTTAAATCGTTCTTTAATGCCGCCTTTAATAACGTCTTTCAAGTGAATAGCTCCAAGCACCTTAGAACCTTCAGTTACTACTAAAGGCGTACCACCACTTTTAGCAATGCCTTCGCATGCAGACTTAACATTTTCAGGCAATTCACTCCCTTTTTCTCTTACATATTTCTGAATAGCATCCACAGAACCTTTGCGTATTACCTTATCTTTTAGATTTACTCCACTCATACGCGTATGAGCACTGAAAGGAATAAACTCAGCTTCTAAATTTGTTAAATCCCGTTCTCGTAAATTGTATTTTTGCTTGGCTAATACCACAATACTGCGGCCTTCCGGTGTTTCATCCGCTAAAGATGCCATCTGTGCCGCATCAGCTACCTCTGCCATTGAAATACCTGCTGCCGGAATAAATTCAGCAGCCATGCGATTCCCCAAGGTAATTGTACCCGTTTTATCCAGCAGCAGTACATCCACATCTCCAGCCGCTTCCACCGCTCTTCCAGACATGGCCAGTACATTACGCTTCAATAGTCGATCCATACCCGCGATACCAATGGCACTTAATAAACCGCCGATGGTTGTCGGAATCAAGCATACCAGTAAAGCAATCAGAACCGTAATGGAAATATTGATTTCAGAATAGATGGCATAAGGATATAATGTCGTTACTGCAGCTAAGAACACAATGGTTAAGCCAACCAATAAAATAGTTAATGCAATTTCATTGGGAGTTTTCTGGCGTTTGGCCCCTTCAACCAGAGAAATCATACGATCTAGGAAGGTCTCCCCTGGATTTGCAGTCACTTCAACCTTAATCCAATCCGATAATACACGAGTACCACCAGTAACGGAAGATTTATCTCCTCCTGATTCACGAATCACGGGAGCTGACTCCCCCGTTACCGCACTTTCATCAACCGTCGCCATTCCTTCAATAACCTCTCCGTCACTGGGAATGATGTCACCAGGCTCCACCAATACGATATCGCTTTTTCTTAGGCTGGCAGCCTCAACCACCTGTGGCTTGTCATGGACTATTTTTTTTGCCTGTGTTTGCCTGCGAGTCTGCCTTAATGCTTGAGCCTGGGCTTTTCCCCTGCCTTCCGCTATCGCCTCGGCAAAATTGGCAAATAATACAGTAAACCAAAGCCATACTGTTATTTGTAAGGCAAAGGAAGTATTCCCTCCACTTCCTTGAAATAAATCACGCAAAACAAACCCTGTTGTTAAGCAAGAACCAATCCATACAGTAAACATGACTGGATTCCGTACCTGCACCTTAGGATTCAATTTTAATAAAGCTTCACCACAGGCCTGTATCAGGATTTTTTTATTAAAACCATTTGAGTTCGTACTCACAGCCTTTCTCCTCCTACAACATGCTTATACATTGGGATACTCCTAAAATGTCAGACCTTGCAGCATCAATAAATGTTCAATAACAGGTCCTAACGATAATGCTGGTAAAAAGGTCAGCGCTCCTACCATGACGACAATTCCAGCTAACAATAAAACAAACAAGGATCCTGTGGTTGGAAAGGTTCCAGTTCCAGGAGGTGATACTCTTTTTTCTGCCAAGCTTCCGGCAATAGCCAAAACAGGTATAATTACACCAAAACGTCCTATTAGCATAGTCGCTGCTATCATCAAATTGTAATATACGGTATTGGCACTTAAACCGGCAAAAGCACTGCCATTATTGCCTGCAGCAGAAGCAAAGGCATATAATATCTCACTGAAACCATGAGGGCCAGCATTATTAAGACCAGCAAGACCCGCATCAACCATTACAGAAAAAGCACTGCCAACTAGTATCGCTATTGCAGGAATCAAAATAGCTATAACTACCATCTTCATTTCATTGGCTTCAATCTTTTTACCTAGATACTCAGGTGTGCGTCCAACCATCAATCCTACGATAAAGACAGTCAGCATAACATACATCATCATGCCATAAAAACCTGCGCCAACTCCACCGATTATGACTTCTCCCAACATCATCTGCAGCATCGTTACCATACCCCCTAAAGGTGTAAGGCTATCATGCATAGTATTTACTGCCCCGCAAGAGGCTGCAGTTGTCACAGCGGCAAATAAAGCGGAACCATTTATGCCAAAGCGTATGTCTTTCCCTTCCATATTTGCTGGCTCATTCACTCCGCTATGCTCTGCTATCGGGTTGCCATAACGTTCACTTGCATAGATACCACCAAGGCATACAGTAAACAGTAAGAGCATTGCTGCCAGTATTGCATATCCTTGACGTCGATCCTGAACCATCTTCCCATACATAAATACCATGGCTGCAGGAATAAGAAAGATACTCAATACCTGAACTAAATTCGAGAAAGGAGTCGGATTTTCAAAAGGATGAGCCGAGTTGGCATTAAAAAAACCACCCCCATTGGTGCCTAATAATTTAATGGCTTCTTGAGAAGCTGCAGGCCCCATAGCAATGGTCTGCCAGCCCCCCTCTAATGTATCTACAGTCACATAAGGCGAAAGATTTTGTATTACACCCTGCTGCATAAACACAATGCTGACTACAATGGATAAAGGCAGCAAAATCCAGATGATACTTCGTACCATATCAGACCAGAAATTACCGATATGTTTCGTATTCTTGCGAGCCAAGCCTCGCACTAGGGCAACAGCAGCAGCCATACCTGTTGCTGCAGAAAGAAAATTTTGTACGGTCAGTGCTGTCATCTGTGTGAAATAACTCATTGTAGTTTCACCACTATAGGCCTGCCAGTTCGTATTTGTTATAAAACTAACAGCTGTATTAAAAGCCAAGTGAAAAGGTACTGCAGCCAGGCCTTCAGGATTCCATGGCAGCATAGCCTGCAATCCTTGTATAGCTACCACAGCAGCCAATCCTAATATGTTGAAGATAAGGAGTCCGCTTGCATACTGTCTCCAATTCATTTCTTGGGTGGCATCGATTCCGGCTAAACGGTATAAAGTCTTTTCTATTGGCAGAAAGATAGTATCAAACATCGTTCTCTCACCATGATAGACTTTTGCCATATAACTACCCAAAGGCCAAGCCATAAACAGCAGCAATGCAAAAAAGACAATAAATAATAATACATCTGTAACCATATCTAAAACTCCTCTGGTTTTAATAATGCATATATAAGGTATACAAATAGACTAAGGGATAATAAGCCTGCTATCCATAAATCAATCATAACTGCCAGCCTCCCTGTCAAAATTCTAGTACAGGACTATTATAAGCCCAAATTCTATAAAGAAGGCGTCAAGAAATATCGCAAGCATATAAAGATAATGTAAAGATAGCAGTCTCATTTTCATACTATTTCGAAATTTATTGTTACTTAAGAATCCAGCTTAACATACGTAAATTGCTGAGCCCGCTTACATAGAAAAAACCGCCCTTTATGGGCGGTACAACAGCATCTTCTTATACAAGACATTTAGAATAATTTATATTATCATAATCGTATCTTTCAATTCATCTATCCCTATAAACCATTACTTATTCCATAAAACCTCTGAAGAGATCTCCTTAATGCTCTTACAGCCTGTTAAAATCATAGCAGCTTTTAATTCACTGGTATATTTATCAATGATGGTTTTTACGCCTTCTGTATTTCCGCCATATGCTCCCATAATGAGCGGCCGGCCGACTAACACTCCATCTGCTCCTAATGCCAGCAATTTTAATACATCGGCTCCAGAACGTACCCCTCCATCAGCTAATATTGTGATTTTTCCCTTTACAGCTCTGGAGATTTCCGGCAGTACATCTGCCACACCAGGAGTATGATCTAGTACCCTGCCTCCATGATTCGAGATGACAATTGCAGTTGCTCCTACTTCTACGCATCTGACTGCCTCATCCACCGTCATAATCCCTTTGATAACAAAGGGCAGAGCAGTGGCTTGTACCAACTCCTTAAGCTGTTGTGTGGTTTTCGGACCAACAGGCTGCCCCTTTAAGGCCATGGTAATCAGACCTGCTCCATCAAGATCTGTCCCTAATGCAATGGCGCCAGCTTTTTCAGCCAATTTAAAAAGCGCAATAATTTCCTGGTTATCAACGCGAGGCTTTATGATAGCAATGCCTTGACCGGCTTTGCGAATTGCTGCTAAACCATCCTCATACATACTTGGATTAGCCGGATCACCAATCCATCCGATACTTCCCGCCAAATGACTGCCCTCTACAAGAGCTGAAACCATATCAAGTTCTGTCAATGCCTCACCTGCATTAATCACTGCACCGGTAATCGGTGCTCCCATGATAGGAGTCTTAAACTGCTGACCAAACATTTCCACTGTTGTATCAGGCTGCATGGCATCATGTATGACCCGCATATTCAATTTCAACCTGCCAAGAGCCCGTACATTTTCGCTAAAGGCCTCACCTGTACCTGTCCCTCCCATACCAGGAACTTCACCTGCACAAGCCCGCCCATTACAAACTGGACACACCCGGCATTTGCCAAGCATCTGTTTCCTTGCTGTTTCTCTTACTTCTCTCATATCCACAACAATTCCCCCTATTTATAAATAATCTTACTTGATCCTATAAAAACTATAGTACATCAAATTTTTGTCAGAAACAAATATAAAAATGAAAAGGATACACTCTTATGCTAAAAAGGAGGTCCGTCTCAAAATGGCTATTTGAGACGGACCTCCTTGCGATCGTCTGAAGACAGGACAGATTAATTTTT
>CAMKSY010000091.1 GCA_946415545.1 uncultured Pelosinus sp.
TTACATTTACTCGTACCCCTGAAGGCTTGCTTGACCTTCGTAATTTTGGCGGTCAGAAAAATAAACGTACTTTGTTTTCTGGTTCTACAACCGGTCAGCAGCTTCTTTATGCACTTGACGAACAAGTTCGTGCATGGGAAGTAAAAGGTGCTGTTAAGAAATATGAATTCTGGGAATTTATTAAAATTATTAAAAATAAAGAAAATGTTTGCCGCGGTATCGTAGCGCAAGACATGAATTCTATGGAAGTCAGAGCTTTCCGTGCGGATACGGTTATCCTTGCAACAGGCGGTCCTGGTATGGTATTTGGTAGATGTACCGCTTCGACAATCTGCAATGGCTCAGCAGTATCTGCTGTATATCAGCAAGGCGCTCTTATTGGTAACCCTGAATTTATTCAGATACATCCAACTGCTATTCCGGGTTCAGATAAAAACCGTTTAATGTCTGAAGCTTGTCGTGGTGAAGGTGGACGTGTTTGGGTTTATAAAGATGGTAAACCATGGTACTTCTTAGAAGAAATGTACCCTGCATATGGCAACCTTGTGCCTCGTGATGTAGCTTCTCGTGCTATTTACGATGTATGCGTAAATCAAAAACTGGGTATAAATGGCGAAAATAAAGTATATCTTGATCTTTCCCATATCCCAGCAGATTATCTTGAACGTAAATTAGGCGGCATTTTGGAAATTTATACGGAATTTGTTGGCGATGACCCACGTAAAGTTCCAATGCAGATTTATCCATCTGTTCATTATTCCATGGGCGGTATCTGGGTAGATGCAAAACATAACACAAACATTCCTGGTCTTATGGCATCTGGCGAATGTGACTATCAATATCATGGTGCAAACCGCCTTGGTGCAAACTCACTTTTATCCGCAGCTTATTCAGGAACTGTTTCGGGTCCAGAAGCTATGCGCTGGGCTAAAGAAGGCGAAAAAGGTTCAGAACTCACTGATGAGGATTTAGCAAAAGCAGCAAAAGAATGTCGTGATGAGTATGAAGCCATTTTAAAAATGAATGGATCGGAAAATGCACATGAGCTTCATCATGAACTTGGTGATTTAATGAATCAATACGTCACTATTGAACGTGTGAACAAAGACCTTGATTTTTGTTTCGATGAAGTAAAGAAAATTCTTAAACGTTGGGATAATATCGGTATAGTTGATAAAGCAAGCTGGGCAAATCAAGAAGGTATGTTCGCAAGACAGCTTCGCAATATGATTATTTACGCTTTAGTTGTAACAAAAGCAGCACGTATGCGTGATGAAAGCCGTGGGGCTCATTATAAACGTGAATTCCCAACCCGTGATGACGAACGTTTCATGAAAATAACAATTGCTGAGTTTGATCAGGCAACAGAAGAGCCTAAGATCAGCTATGATGATTTTGATCATTCTTTGGTTAAACCCCGTCCACGTAACTATGCTGTTGCTAAGAAAGAGTAAGAAGGAGGTAGATAATAATGGCAGAAATAAAGAAAAAAGTACATTTTATCATAGAAAGACAAGATGGTCCTAATTCTCAACCCTATACAGAAGAGTTTGAAGTTGACTATCGTCCTGCACTAAACGTTGTTGCATCTCTTATGGAAATTCAAAAGAACCCTGTAACAAAAGACGGCAAAAAGACAACTGCTGTTGTTTGGGAATGTAACTGTTTGGAAAAAGTGTGTGGCGCTTGCATGATGGTGATTAATGGTAAAGCACAGCAGGCTTGTGCTGCTCTAATTGATCATCTAGAACAACCAATTCGTTTAAGTGCTTCTAGAACCTTCCCTGTTGTACGTGACCTTATGATCGACCGTTCGGTAATGTTTGAAAGCCTAAAAAAGATACACGGCTGGGTAGATGTAGATGGAACTTGGGAAGTTCATAATGATGCTCCGCGTCAGAATCCTAAAACTGCAACAATTGCTTATGAAATTTCTCGTTGCATGACTTGCGGTTGTTGCATGGATGCTTGCCCAAATGTGAATCAGAGCTCTGAATTCATTGGACCAGCTCCTATGGCGCAAGCACATCTCTTCAATTTGCACCCAATTGGTGAATATCAGAAAGAAGAGCGTCTAGATGCCTTGATGGAAAAGGGTGGATTAGCAAGCTGCGGTAATAGCCAAAATTGCGTACAAGCATGCCCTAAAGATATTAAGCTTACTGAGTATATTGCAAAATTAAATCGTGATACGAATAAACAAGCGCTTAAGAGCTTGTTTAATAAGTAAGCAATTTATCACTGGGATATATCCAGATTTTCAAAAAATGTTATTGACATAATAATCTAATTATGTTATTATATTATTTGTGAGTTGGCTGTAGCCGAGAACAACGCTCGGCTACAGTTGATTTATGAGTAGACATAAAAAATACTTTAAAAAAAGTATTTGACAAATTCTCTGGAATATATTATAATAGATAATGTGATTAACGGGGCGTGGCTCAGCTTGGTAGAGCACCTGGCTTGGGACCAGGGGGTCGCAGGTTCGAATCCTGCCGCTCCGACCATCAAAATTAGTATCCAATTTATGTGCGGGTGTAGCTCAATGGTAGAGCGCTAGCCTTCCAAGCTAGTTACGAGGGTTCGATTCCCTTCACCCGCTCCATTTATTTCAAAAAAAATATGTGCTTGTAGCTCAGCTGGATAGAGCAACGGCCTTCTAAGCCGTGGGTCGCACGTTCGAATCGTGCCAGGCACACCATTAAAAAAAGCTCAAAGCTTGCAGATTATGCAAGCTTTTTTTATATTTAAAAATGCAATGACACATCTTCAAAATGCAGCGTTTGCATCTAAATTTTAATTAGACTTTCCTATTGGAAGGTCATATTTCTTTTATGGAGTGGTCATAATAACTATATCTGTAAATAGAAGTGTGATAATCATGTTAATAGCGAGCAAGGAGGGGAAAGAGTAGTGGATAACAAAATTAACAGATATAAAAATAATGATAAAGTATCTTTTGAGAAGCGAACAATATTTGGAAGCTCTTTAGTGAAAGGAATTATTGTTAGTTATCGATTTCTTAATTATGGATGGATATATTTAGTCGAATGCGGTAATGATAAAAAATTGATCGTTGTTCCAGAAGATGAGCTCTGGTTATTAGAAGAGGGCAGTGAAGAATAAGGTAAAAGACTAAATGAGCAGAAATGAATATTCATTGCTCTATTTTGTTCTATTGATTTTATTATGAATATTCTATATAATGTTAATAAATTTATAAGTAACTATATAAAGAGATGTAATTAAATACAATTTATCCTTGGATATATCTTTAGATCCTAGTAATCTATATAGATAAAGAAAGGAAGGTGGAGTCTGTATAGAAGGCTCTGCCTTTTTGTTTAAGCAAAGCATAGTAAAGTTAGTTGGTGGCATGTTTATTATACTAGATCCTTTTCTTGACGCGAAGATATTATATTGAAATCTTAGGAGGTACTATTATGAGAATACTAGGGTCCATTTTCGTATTGCTGGTATTGGTCTGCAATCAGGCTTTTGCCATATCTCTTATTAATAGAGATGAAATTAAAGCAGCACAGTTTTATGGGGTAAAGCATGCTCATATGGAATGGGAAGAGTTCTTGCTGCCATGGATTTCATATGAAGAAAAAACACCGAGGCTTAATGAATTCTCTGAAAAAGCGTATCTATATACAAAGTTTTTATTACTTGCTACTGATGCAAGAGAGAAGCGGCTGAAAGGAGTAAACTCTCAATTGGAGGATAGTGAGGAGATTTTAACAAATTATAATGGCTATCTGACCTTTAGTGTGACTTTATATGGATCTCAGGAAAAATTTGGTCAAAATGCTGTTGTAACCTTAAAGCAAGGCGACGTCTCCGTGAAAGCATATCAGGTCGTTATACCTCCTATAGCAGAAAAGATGGCAAAAAGTACTGAAAAACCTACATACAGATTACAATGCTATGTATATTTTTTAGAAAAGAATATAGTTTATGATAAACCTGTTATATTGTCAATTACTACAAATGATAAACGGAAGCATAATTTTTATTTTGATTTTGCTCAGGTGCGATAAAAAACTAAAAATGTAAGAAACTAAAGATAGATTCATAATTTTATTTATTGTAGAGTGCGTAATGATGCATTAGCGGAGGGTAGAATATGGATGATACTACAATTCTAGAAGTCGATTTAGATAAAATTATATATAATACTTCTCAAGTCGTAGAAAGGTGTCATCGTTTGGGGATTGCAGTATTGGGAGTAACTAAAGGGTTTAGTGCTATGCACCAGATTGTAGCAGCTATGGTAGAAGGGGGCGTTGATGGCTTAGCAGATGCTAGGCTTGAGAATATTATAGAACTTCGCAAACGAAATTTTACCCAGGATATAACCTTATTGAGACTTCCGCGATTAAGTAATGTAGAAACGATTATTCGCTATGCCGATACGAGTATTAATTCGGAAATGACAGTAATAAAGGCTTTATCGGAAACTGCAAAAAGATTAGGAAAGAGACATAATATAATTTTAATGGTAGATGTAGGAGATCTCCGAGAAGGATTGATGATTGATCAAGTTCTTGATGCTGTGATGCAAATTTCTAGCTTAAAAGGAGTGCATTTATTAGGGCTAGGAACTAATATGGGATGTTTTGGTGGAATCTTACCCAGTCCAGAAAATCTAGGGATCTTAGTTACATTAGTACAAGCGATAGAAAAAAAAGTGGGAATACGATTAGAAGTAATTTCAGGTGGCGGAACTTCTAGCTTATCTTTGGTAGAGAAGAACAATGTTCCAGCGGGAATTAATCAATTGCGTATCGGTGAGGGTATTTTGTTAGGGACGGATACAACTCACAACCGTAAAATCCCCTGGTTGTTGCAGGATGCCTTTTTGCTTAGAGCAGAAGTGATTGAGGTAAAATGTAAGCCTTCTATTCCGACAGGAGATATTGGAAGAGATGCCTTTGGGAATATACCACAATTCATCGATAAAGGTGTACGGAATCGAGCGATATTAGCTTTAGGCAAACAAGATGTGGATGTGGAAGGGATTGTTCCGGTTCGGGAAAGCCTAAAAATTATAGGGGCAAGTAGTGATCATCTAATTCTTGATATTACAGATTGTGAGGAGCCAATAAAGGTGGGAGACGATGTTGAGTTTTTCTTATCTTATTCTGGATTGCTTTCAGTGAGTGATTCAAGTTATGTTACGAAAAAATTCGAAAGGAGGATATTATGATTGAGTTGGTGCAAAATGCTGAACCGGCTTTAATGAAACGGCTAGTAGAGCTAGAAATAAGTGCCTTTGGTGACGGTGGGTTAAACGAATGGCATTTGATTCCATTGATCAGGCACGGACGTGTTTTTATTATTCGCAAGGATGAGGAGATTAGTGGTTTAATCCAATACATGCTAGATTGGGAGTGTCCTCAAAAAGCATATATGGTTGGCGTATCTACGGATAGAAATTGCCGGGGGCAAGGGCTGGGAAGCACACTTCTGCAAGAGAGCTTTAAGAGGTTGTATCAAGAAAATATTAAAGAAATTGAATTAACTGTAGATCCAGATAACATTACAGCAGTTGCTTTATATGAGAAACTTGGATTTGAAGTTATAGAACTCAGAAAAAATGAATATGGTACAGGGGAGAATCGATTAATTATGAAATTACTACTTGCTGATTTTATGGATAAGAATAAAAAAGTGTTGACATAAGTGGTTAAAACTATTATACTATCTAAGTAAGGCAAATACACAATGACTCCGTAGCCCAGCTGGATAGAGCGTTTGACTACGAATCAAAAGGTCGCAGGTTCGAATCCTGCCGGGGTCACCATAGGCATATCAAGGTTTTTACGAAGTTTTCGTAAAGCCTTTTTTGTTTTTATAACAGTTTACAACAACTGTACAACAATGCGGAGGAAATGCATTGTTTAAAAAGCTAATTAAGTGGTGTATCATGAATGAACCTTGCGACCAGAAAGGAAGAATTAAGCCATGAGGCAATTTGGTTCCTGATCGCCGGATATCCTGAGGTATAGACATTGAGCAGCATACGTGTTGTGCTGTGACCGAGCCGGTCTGCCTTTTTCGTTGATCGAGAAGGGCCTCTTTCTTTTGGAGCACTTCACTCTTGTCGGTCTTCGGGTCTTGGCCGAACGCCTCTGAGTTATGATGACTATTTAAAAATAGCGTGCTGATTAGCACGCTATTTTTGTTGACGGAATCAGTTTCTTATTTATGGCCTTTAAAAATATTCAGCCAATTGTAATGCTATATAAATTTGCACTACATCATATCTCGAAATAGTGAGGTTGGTCGATAT
Organism: uncultured Pelosinus sp.; assembly: GCA_946415545.1. Classification (GTDB taxonomy): domain Bacteria; phylum Bacillota; class Negativicutes; order DSM-13327; family DSM-13327; genus Pelosinus. The sequence continues at coordinate 6,302 of CAMKSY010000091.1, forward strand.
CTTGAATAAGTTTGGGTTGTGTCGGATACCACCCCAGCTGTTCCTGTGTTTGTTGACTCGAAGCAGGGATATCCATTGCTGCAAAATGTGTGAACCAGCCAAAATGTTTGGCAGCCTCCTCAGAGTTCTTGCTGACGACCGGTATGTTCAGCCGGCAGCCGATCACCTCAGCAATCTCACGGAATGGCACGCCCTTTTCAGCTACTGCATGATAGCGGGATCCTGGGGTGCCTTTTTCCAAGACGAGCCTGAAAAGATGGGCGGCATCCAGCCGGTGCACTGCAGGCCAGCGGTTGGATCCATCGCCTATAAAGGCTGAAATCCTTTTTTCACGGGCGATATTAATGAGGCGCGGAACAAAGGCGCGATCACCATTGCCATGGACCGAAGGAGCAAGGCGTATGACAGATATGCGTACACCTTGCGCTGCCACCGAATTTGCAGCCTCTTCCGTAGCAGCGCGAGGGTGGCTAGCGGGTCCGGCAATCGGCATTGTTTCTTCAGTCGCAAGGTGACCACGGGGAAGGACACCGATGGCAGAGGTAACGATCAAGGGGCGGTCGGAGTCGGCGAGCATGGAGCCGAAAGTTTCAATGACGCGCCTGTCTGTTTCGCAGTTTTCCTGGAAATTAGAAAAGTCGTGGTTAAAGGCAGTGTGAATCACACCATCCGATATGGCAGCTCCACTGCGCAAACTTTCCAGGTTTTCAAGAGTGCCCCGATGCACCTGAGCACCAGCAGCAATAAGAAGATTAGCAGCGGCTTCTGAACGAGCAAGACCGAGTACCTGATGTCCCGCATCAATTAATTCATGAACAACGGCAGAACCGACAAATCCCGTTGCTCCTGTTACAAATATACGCATTTAAATTCCCTCATTTCTTTTATTATCATGACCGCTTTCCTTTTTAACGCACACGGTTGTATTATAAGTTGTATCGTTTAAGGCTCAAAAAGTACATCATAGTCCGTTGACAACTGCAAACATCCGGTCGTAATCGCCGTTCTATTCGGCCCAACGCTCTACCTCGACGCGCTTGACGAGAATTTCACCGCTGGGCGGAGTTGGCTTACTGAGGAGTTGCACCACTTCCGCAATATAGTCAGCCAGCGGCATTGCATGAGGGTCATTTTTCTGGTCAGGTCCGGTAAGCTCTGTCTGTACGTATGGCGGGGCAAGTTCAAGGACCTCTACGGATGTTTCCCGAAGTTGGAAGCGAAGTGATTGCAGCCAGGAATGAAGAAAAGCCTTGCTGGCGCAGTAGGTGGGAAAGGCTGCCAATGGGATGAAAGCCAGGCCCGAGGAGGTTGTGATGATCGTCGAATTTGGCTGCCGCTTGAGCGTAGGGAGCAGGGCTTCGGTAAGGTGGAGCACACTCAGTATGTTGGTCTGAATGATCGATCGTGCCACGGAAACATCAATGGTATCGGCAGTGAGGTCTTCGGGTCTCGAAATGCCGGCATTATTGATAAGGATGTTGAGCTTAGGAAACTGTTCCTGAATGCGGGCTGTGAAAACATCTATAGCGCAAGGATCTGTAACATCAAGCTGTATGCCCTGCATTCCGGGGTAGGCAGCAGTGATCTCATCAAGTAGATGCTGACGACGACCGGCAATGATGACCTGGTTACCGCGTTGATGAAAAAACTCCGCAAGCGCTCGGCCGATGCCGCTTGTACCGCCGGTGATGAGAATGGTATTGTTGGTTATATACATGGATCATTCCTCCTGTAGAATTTCGGTGTGAAAATATTATCTTTGGATTTATCAGTGGAATTGGTTTCGTTATCCGCCTGAAAGTATAGATTAACCTACCTTCATATTATTTAGCCTGCTTTGTAAATTAACCGACATCCAACCGGCAAGCAACCCTAACACTCCACCGACAGAGAGTGTTATAAAGGTTTCTGCGCTAATCGCTAATTCGGAAGCAAAGAAGGAAATCATGCCTAAATAGTAAGCGATAACTTTATGGAAGGATGGTTGAAGATGGGCAAAAGACAATAGAATAAACGCTATTGCAAAAACGACCGCGATCAAAGATGCTGTCAGACCTATCGCTGGAACAAGGGAATGAACGACAACATGGGCACCCATTCCCATTAAAATACCGAGAAACAAACATAAAAAAGCTCTGTAAGTAGTTTTCATATTCGCTCCATGGCCATGACAAGAAAAATTTACCCACCCTACAAACATCATCCAAAGGGGAACTTCCAGCCACAGGCTGGCTGCTGTAGCAGCAGCGGCAATAATACTAGTAGCAGCAACACCAACAATCAATAGTAAGGTAATTCTGGGAGATACCGTATTTTGAGCACTCGAACCGGACATCTTAAGTTCCTCCTTGCATTTGCAAATTTCCATGCCATCTCTGACCATGCATCATTTGGCAACGGGCGTATCTTCACTTATTGTAGGTTTTGATAATAGCCTTGCCATCAGCAAGAATTTTTAAAATGGTCCCAAGTCTGCTGCGTGATATCATCTATTACATCTCGAGAGGCTCGAACGACCTTGAGGCTGGTTCCGTAAGCAATTTCTTTGTGCCCTTTTTTGACACCATCAAATACAGCCTGTATAAAATCGTCCACCGGTACGCCAAATGTGTGCAACCCTGTGCCGCCTAAATCGGTATTCACCGCCGGCGGAATGATTTCGATGACTTCAACTTTGGTATTGGATAGCTGTAGTCTGAGACTAACTGTAAAAGAGTGTAAGGCTGCTTTGGTGGCGCCATAGATTGGAACCCATGGGGGTGGAGTAAATGCTAATCCGGATGTTACGTTAATAATAGAGGCTTGTGGCTGGCGCACGAAATGATCGATAAATAGCATGGACAGATGTGCGGGAGCCTCTAAATTTGCTGCAATTTCCTGATGGCAGTAACTCCATTTCAAATCAGTACTCAGCATATTCAGTCGTTGCTGGATTCCGGCATTGTTAATCAATACATTTACCGTCGGAAAAGTACCGGTCACCCAGTTATATAATTCTCTTCGGCTTTCTTCATCGGCAACATCGCAAACTTTTGTATGCACACCAGGATATCTTTCCTCAACTTCCATTAACTTGTCTGGTCTGCGACCGCAAATGATCACTTTGTTTCCGGTTTCCCAGAATTGTTTTGTTAAAGCCAGGCCAATTCCAGAAGCCCCTCCTGTTACCAAAATCGTATTTCCTGTAACGCGCATAGGTAAACCTCCTTCGCATCAGGTTTTTATTACGCAAAAAGCACCACAGTTTTTTGGTTTACTGAGTTGCCCTTGTAGGACTATTATACAAATAATAAATAAAGGCATAGTAGAATGTTTATTTTAATTTCTTGCCTAATCCTACATCGTTGGTTATTATTTTAGTATCATTCTGCTGAAAGGAGACCATAAAGATGGATAGTATATCAAATGCCAGAACCACCGAACTTCAAAAAGAATTAGCTTTGTGTATAGCGCAAATTGTAAAAACGGAAGGGATACAAAACACGGGCATACCCTCCTTGCGGCTGGCGCGTATGTCGGAAGTAACCGATACTATGCACTTTGTTTATGAACCGTGTTTGGTATTTATTATCCAAGGATCAAAAACCGTTATTCTTGGGAATGAAGTCTTCCACTGCGATCCGCTATCGTATCTGCTGGCGTCTGTGCATTTACCTATTGCCGGACGAATTATACATGCTACCCGGACAGAGCCTTACTTATGTGCAAAGCTGAGTTTTAGGCCAGAACAAATTATTGATATTATGAAAGAAGCCGATGGGGTGCCGATAGCTAAAGAAGCTGCCGAGCGTGGATTAATAATGAATACAATGAAAGCTGAGTTAGTGGAAGCCCTCCTAAGACTTGTCCGTCTGCTGTCTGTTCCCAGAGACATTTCGGTTTTGTCTCCGTTGATTATTCGTGAGATTCTTTATCGTGTTTTACAGGACGGGCAGGGAGATATCGTGAGACGTTATGCATTAATGGGCAGACATGCGCAATGCATTGCAAAGGTAATTCAAAGTATTAATTGCGATTTTGCTAAACCGCTTCGGGTTGAGGATTTGGCGAAAAGTGTAAACATGAGCGTTTCGTCGTTGCATAGCAGCTTTAAAAAAATTACAGCGATGAGTCCTGTCCAGTACCAAAAAAGAATAAGGCTGCAGGAAGCAAGACGGCTGCTGCTTACTGAATCACTGTCGGCGGAAGAAATTGGTTTTCAGGTTGGCTATGAAAGCCCGTCACAGTTTAGTCGGGAATATGCCCGGATGTTTGGGCTACCTCCTATCAGCGATATTAAGCAGCTGCGAAATTCTTTGGAGTTTGTTTAGCATGGATGGTGGTAAGGCGCCCATTAGGCAATACGATTGAAAGATTTGCAAAAAGATATCGTATGATGAAAGCAATGCTAGTGAAAAACTGATTTGTATGATATGCAGATTATCGAATGGACTGTACAACTACCGGATATTTGACGGAATTTAAGTTGGACGTATAGAAAATTAACGCAGAGCTACCCTGAGTTAGGGGTAGCTCTGCGTTAACTGTGAGTCAGAGACGTTAAGATTTCTTTTCAGTATGGAAGTCTTGGATGCGTAACAGATGCAAGGGAGGATACTTGCTCACCTCTGAATGTCAAGATGGTGATAATGGACTGCCTTTAGATAAATTGCTGATGTTTAGTTTCTTGCTGCAGCTTGCGAGTAGGAGATTTATAAGTGATGGCTATTGGAGATGGTTCACTTTCTTTGAGTTTAGCTATAGGAATAGGTACTTTTTTTATCTGAAAATTAATTCAGAATTGCATGATAATTAAAGTTGCTTTTTGTAGTTTTACAGAAGTTGGTATGTTATAATGATGAGCAATATAAATTTCGTAAGAACATTTTTCTGTAGTAATAGACAGGAAATGGGAGAAAGAGTTAGAATAGTAGTAATGGTTATAAAGCTCCCATTTATAGAAGAGCTATTATTAAATAAGCAAAATGGAAAGATGTAGAGAGGGGGATCATTTATGTTTGGAACAAATAGTTTAAGGACAAGGTTAATTGTATTCTTTATTTTATTTGCAGTTATTCCTGCGGCTATTGGTGGAGCAATCAGTATCTATAAGAGTGTAATCACGACCAAAGAAGCAACAATACATAGTAACAATAATACAGCTTCGCAGATTGCCAAGCAAATTGAAATTATGCTAAATGACTCAACTGGAATGACGGAGGGATTGGCTGCAAGTCCGGCAGCGCGTTCTTTAGAAGGAATTGCCTTACGTGATATGATCGTAAATTTTCAACAGAAAAATCCTCAGTTTGAATTAATTTATGTGATGGATGCAAGCGGTATGCAGGTTGCCAGAACAGCTGGTACATTAGCAAATCGTGCAGATCGACCGTATTTTAAAGAAGCAATGAAGGGGAATACATTTTTTACTGATATTTATATATCTTCTTTTACGAATGCTCCTAGTATTACAATATCTGTGCCAATTAAGAATTCGGCAGGGACAATTATGGGAGTCTTTGCTGCAGATATTGGTTTGCAGAGCCTTTGGGCAATTGCGGATAATGTTAAGGTAGGGAAAAATGGTTATGTTGAAATCGTTGATCACAATGGTGTAGTAATTGCATATCCAGATCATGAAAAAGTCCTGAAAAAGGAAAGCTTTGCTGCAATTGAATATGTAAAAAAAGTAATAGAAGGTCAGACTGGAACAATCGAAACGATTTCAAGCCGTGGGGACAAGACAATTAGTGCTTTTACTCCAATACCTAAGTATCAATGGGGAGTCATTGTAAATGAACCACTAAAAGATGTTTATGATGGGGCTATCACAGCGTCTTATATCATTATTGGGATCTTATTGGTTTCTTTAGTCTTGGCTGCGGTTACAGCGTTTTATATAGCTCGCAGTATTGTTACTCCGCTGCAGAAAGTAGTTCATTCTGTTGAATTAGTAGCAGGAGGTGACTTATCACATACATTAGTTGCAGACGGAGTTTTAGAAGTGAATCAATTAGTGCAAGGTGTTAATCAGATGACGGCTGCTTTGCGGAAAATAATTTTGCATACAGCTTCAGTTGCTGAATCAGTAGCTGCCTCTGCAGAAGAGTTGACGGCATCAGCTACTGAAGTAGGAAGGGCCTCAGAAGAAGTAACAGCGACAATTCAAGATGTGGCCCAAAGTGCTGCCACTCAAGTACAGCTATCTGATGAATCTTCTACCATTATGATAGAAATGCAAGCAGGTATTGCAGATGCTGTTCAAGCTGCTTGTGAGGTGGCTGGCGTTTCAGAAAGAAGTGAACAGTCAGCTGAAGGTGGTCTTAAACAAGTGAATCATGCTGTTCAGTTAATGAATAATATTCGCCAAGATGTGGGCGATGCGGCAGAAAAAATAAATATTCTTGGTGAGAAGTCAAGGCAGATTGGACAAATCGTCGAAGTAATTACAAATATTGCAGGACAAACCAACCTGTTGGCATTGAATGCTGCAATTGAAGCTGCAAGAGCTGGTGAACAAGGACGCGGTTTTGCAGTGGTAGCAGATGAAGTGCGAAAACTGGCTGAGCAATCCCAAGGAGCTGCAAAAGAAATTGCTGAAATTATAGGTGCAATCCAGAATGAGACATTGCAAGCGGTAGATGCAATGGATAAAGGCAGCAAAGAAGTAGGAGAAGGCGTTAAGGTTGTTTCTGCTTCAAAAGTAGCATTTGAAGAAATTTATGTAGATGTAAAGGAAATGCGAAAACAGGTAGATAGTATTTTAGCTCTGATGGACTTGCAGTTAACTGGAAGTGGACAAGTTGGTCAATCTATAACTGGCATTGCTGATGCATCAAGAACCAATGCTGCGAGTTCTCAAGAAGTCGCAGCAGCGAGTGAAGAGCAAAATGCATCGGTACATGAAATTGTGACAGCAGTTTCTGGTTTAGCAACAATGGCTAGTGAGCTACAAGAAGTTGTGCATAAATTTAAAGTATAGTTTTTTATATTGTGAAGGTGCAATACAGCTTTACTGTATTGCACCTTTTTATCTACCGAGTTATTAAAAG
>CAMKSY010000092.1 GCA_946415545.1 uncultured Pelosinus sp.
CCAATACAGTGGCGGGACCGCGCCGGCTTTTAACCGGACTTCCCTATTAAGCCCTTACGGGCACCTACTTCTTTTTATTAGATTGTGCTTTTTGTAACTTATTACTTAAATTATCATATAAAATCTATTCTGTCAAACATATTTATTTGATTATACAGTATACGTTTGCTTTACTGCAGAGATTATGGAAATATTCCTCGAAGTTTTTTCGCACTCACAACCCGATTAAGTGCCACCATATAGGCAGCAATTCGCATTGATACTTCCTTCTCAATATGAACTTGCCAAACTTCTTCAAAAGCCTTTCTCATAACTGTCTCTAAGTTATTATTAATATAATTTTCATCCCACATGAAGGATTGTGCGTTTTGTACCCATTCAAAATAAGAAACCACAACCCCTCCCGCATTTGCTAAAATATCTGGAATCACAACAATTCCTTTTTTGTGAAGGATTTCATCAGCGTAGGTTGTAATCGGACCATTTGCGGCTTCAATAATAATCCGCGCTTGAATCGTTGCTACATTTTCTTCTTTTATCTGATTTTCCAATGCTGCTGGTACCAGCACATCTACGTCTAAAGCTAATAACTTTTCATTCGATATGAGCTCCATGCCGGCTTCTTTATATCCTGCCAACAGCCGATTATTTCTTTCCGAATATGCAATAGCAGCTTCTACATTAATTCCCTCTTTTTTATATAAGGCACAGGAAGAATCACCAATCGCCACTACTTTTAATCCTTCGTCATGCAAAAGCTTGGCAGCGATACTTCCCACATTTCCAAATCCTTGCACTGCAACTGTCAAACTTTCTTTTTTAAAGCCTACCTTCTCTAAAAAATTTAATAATGTTAACATGACGCCACGACCTGTTGCTTCTTTCCGTCCTAATGAACCGCCAATTTCAACTGGCTTTCCTGTTACAATCCCTGGTACTGCATAACCTTTTAGCATACTAAATGTATCCATAATCCAGGCCATCACTTTTCCATCTGTATTGACATCAGGCGCTGGTATGTCCCGCTCCGGACCTATAATCGGTAAGATCATTGCCGTATAACGTCTTGCCATTCGTTTCAGTTCCGCTTCACTCATTTTAGCAGGATTGCATTTTATGCCCCCTTTTGCCCCCCCATAAGGGATATTTACAACTGCACATTTCCACGTCATCCAAGCAGCCAAGGCCTTAACTTCATCTAGATCGGCTTCAGGATGAAATCGTATTCCTCCTTTACAAGGCCCTCTGGTACTATTATGCTGAACCCGATATCCAGTAAAGACTTCTGTACGCCCATCATCCATAACCACTGGAACCGATACTACTAATTCTCTTTCTGAATGCCGCAGCGTAATGTATTCATTTTCAGATAAACCAAGTCTTTTTGCTGCATCATCTAGAACATTAAGCATATTTTGAAAAGGATTGTATGCTTTTATCATTCTTTGTGCCTCCTCTTATTATATTGGAGCAAATTCCATGCATATATCGTGTCCTTCTAACGTCTCCTCCTTCCTCCTAAGACTAACGAATTGCAGTAATATTCAGAATATAGATTGTAAAAAAACTCTTGCAACGAAGGATTCCAGCTATTCCATATATTTTGTATGTTGAATATTCCTGGCTCTTATACTATCATTGAAATAGTTAAGGGTAAATTGGAAAGATTGAAAAGGGTCATTCGATTTTATTGAAGGTGGTAACGCTATGGAAATTCGACAACTTAAGACTTTCCTAACAATAGCTAAATTAGGTACGTTTACCAAAGCTGCTCATTTTTTGGGCTATACTCCCTCTACGGTAACGACTCATATTCAATTACTGGAAAAAGAATTGGATGTAATATTGTTTGAACGGCTAGGTCAAAGAGTGACATTAACAAAACACGGCCAGGAATTCTATGATTATGCGGATAAAATTGTAAGACTGGAATGTGAATCTAAGTCTGCTCTGCATACCTCCCATATTCCCTCTGGCCCCTTGACTATAGGAATGTCAGAATCGCTCTGTGTCTTTCGAATGACAACCTTAATCAACGAATTTAATTTACTCTATCCTACTGTGGAATTAAATCTCAAAGTAGGTATCAGTAGTGATTTTCGAGCTATGCTGCGAAAAAATATACTTGATCTAGCCTTTTTTCTTGAACCTTCTTTTTCTGATCCTGATTTAGCCTACACCTTATTATGGCCTGAACCAATCGTTCTCCTTGCTTCGCCTTCGCATATTCTTACTACGCTTGAGGAAGTAGAACCTAAACACCTTAGAGATCAGACTCTCGTCCTTGTTGAATCAGGCAGCCATTACCGGCTTGCACTGGAAAAAGATTTAGAGCATGGAGGTATACGCCTAAAAGCAGTTTTGGAAATAGGGCAAATAGAAGTAATCAAACAGCTGGTAATACATAATTCGGGCATAACCTTCCTCCCTTTGGTCGCTGTGCAAAAAGAAATCAACGCAGGAGAGCTTGTTGTTCTTCCTTGGAAAGGAACAGAAGTTCAGATGAATGCTTTTTTGGCATATCATAAGAATAAGTGGCTTAGTGATTCCATGAAAGCATTTATGTCCCTTGTCCGCAAAGAAAAAAAAAGTATTTATGCTAATGTAAAATAAGATCGATTCCATTCATAGCTTCTATATTTTGCTCCCGCTCTGAGCCATAAAAAATATCCCTCTCCTCAGAATTACTAAGAATAGGGATAAGATACATTATTTCTCTTCCTTCTCTTCTTGATTCATTACGTGCTCTAAAAAAATAGAATAACATTCCGTATGGTCTTGCATAAATTTTACGAGCAATTGAATCGATCTGATGGTCTCTTTGGAAAGATAGTGCTCCATAGCTTCTGCCTCTGCAGAAATATCACAATCAGCACAAATCAAAGTGAGGAATTCCTGCAATATCTTATTTCTCTCAACTAAGAAATTCCCTGTTTTTTTCCCTTTATCTGTTAGATCAATAATACCGTAGCGCTGATAATTTATATATTGTCCAGCTTTTAATTTGCGTAACGCTTTACTTACAGAAGGTAGCGATACATTCAATTTTCGGCTTATATCAGTAACCCTTACAATGTCATTATATAAAGAAAAGCGATATAATTCTTCTAAATAATCTTCCAAACTGGGTGATAGCATAACAGCCGCCTCCCGTACGTTAGAAACCCCACTATTTACTTTTATGATGATAGTATAAAAAATATACCAATCTCTACATAAAACCCTTAGAATAAATTATTTTTTATTTTTCTTCAAAATATGACATAATTCGCCTTTTATATGTGGTATCATTTTGTTTTAATACTACAATTATTTTTATTTTCTTAAATTATATATTGGCAAACTTACTGAAAGGTAAGGACGCAAAGCTATAGGGTCTAAGGATTTATAATCTATGATCGCCACGCTGCATATGATGAAAAGCTTAACTGCCTCATATCTGCGGTTAAGTTTTTTTGTGTGATTTCTCTTCATCGTATATACTGACAGGCATGTATTGCTGATTTTTTTGAAAATAAAGGAGCTTTCATTTTGCGACAGATTAGGTTAACGGAAGTACACCCAGGTATGATATTAGCACGAAACCTTTACAGCAGAAAAGGACATATCCTGCTTGCTTCAGGAGTCAGGCTAACAGAAGTCTACCTTCACAAGTTACGAAGGTTGAAAGTAAAAACTCTCTTTATTCACGACGAAAGATATGAAGATATAGCGATTCCAGAATATTTATCTGTAGAAACTCAGCAGCGAGCCTTCTCTATATTGAGTTCCACTATGGAAAAAATTCATAATAAAGAAGCCTTTGCCATAGACGATATCAGTTCTATTGCCTCTGACATCGTTGAAGAATTAATTATACAACCCGCCATAAGCATCCAATTAACTGGAATTGCAACTCATGATGACTACACCTTAGATCACTCATTAAATTGCGCTATTTATGCTGCTTTATTAGCTTCTTCTTGTAGCTTTTCCATTCCTCAAATCAAAGAAATCACCTGTGGTGCCTTGCTTCACGATGTCGGCAAAATGAGCGTCGATAAAAAAATCATCAATAAACCGGATCGCTTAACAGAAAAAGAATTTGGCATCATTAAGCAGCATCCACAATCTGGATTCAATTTACTGGTGAAAAAACGCTGGGAGCTGTCGAGCCTTGTTGCTCACATGGCATGGCAGCATCACGAAAAAATAGATGGTACAGGATACCCGCGAGGGCTCCAGGGTGAGGAAATTCTAAATTATGCTCGTTTATTAGCAATTACCGATGTGTATGAAGCGATTACAGGGTGCCGTCCATACCGTGAAGCTATGAATTTACAAGAGGCATATGATATTATTCGCTCTGGACTAGGAACCTCTTTTGACGAGCATTTCGGCGAAATATTCTTATCTAAAATGGCCTTATATTTTCCAGGAATGGAGATCCTGCTAAATACGGGAGAAAAGGCTATTGTAGTCTCTTTATTGAAGAATACCCCTAGACAGCCGATAATCCGCCTTATATCCTATCCTGACGGAACAGCCTATTCTCCTCCTGTCGAAATGAACTTAGCAGATCATCCCCATCTTTCCATTGTAAGCACATCGCGATAAAAGCTAGAGGTAATCCTTATATACAAGGATTACCTCTAGCTTTTATCGTTCTTTCCCAAATTCCCCTAATGGCTTGACTAAACAAGCCAAGGCAATGGAATTCATCTTTCCCTCTGGTGTCTCTGATCGTGAAGTCATGACGATGGGATGTGTTGCCCCTAGGATAATACCTGCCATTTTGCTTTTAGCAAAATAGATCAGAGACTTTCCTAAGGCATTGCCAGTCTCAATATTAGGTACCATGATTAGATCAACACTGCCTGCTATTTTGCTGCCAATCCCTTTGTGCTGCGCTGCTTCTTGACTTACTGCCACATCAAGGGCAATCGGTCCTTCTAGCAAACAAGCAGGTAAATCGCCATTGCTTTTCATCTCTACTAAAATCTTAGCATCTAAAGTGGCAGGCATTTTCTCATTAACTATTTCATTAGCCGTAAGCAATGCTACATTAGGAATCATGATTCCCATTCCATGCAGTGCCAATATTGCATTGACCAAGATCTGCTTCTTTTCAAATAAGGTAGGAGCAATATTCATACCTCCATCGGTAATAAATAAAAGCTTTTCCTGACCTGGAATCTCAAAAGCACCTAAATGGCTTAATAGCCTTCCAGTACGAAGTCCTTCTTCTTTATGTAATACTGCTCGTAAGAAATCACTGCTATTTACGAATCCCTTCATCAGCACTTGCGCTTGACCGTTTTTTACTAAAGAAACAGCTCGCATTACTGCCTCGTCAATGTTTGCCTCATGCAAAATTGGCGTGTCAGCCGATAAGCCAACCTCTTCCATTAAAGGCGTAATCAGAGTAGTATCTCCTACTAAAACAGCCTCAGCAATCCCAGCCTCTTGAACTAGCTTAACAGTTGCCAGGACGCCTTTATCCTGGGCTACAGCAACACTAATCTTTATTAAAGAACGAGTTTTAATTTCAGTTATCATTTCATTATAATTAGAATACACAAGACAACCTCCTAGAAGATCTGCTACAGCCAGAACTGTTTTATTCCTTTTATACTGGATACATCTGCGCTTCTTCTTCACCTCGGAGTACTCTTAATGTCCCAAATGCCAATGCTTCTAATTCTTCTTCACCGGGTACTACCATTACAGGAGCAATAAACTGCACTCGGCTTTTAATAGCGTTAACAATAGGCTCTGAATGAGCAATCCCTCCGGTTAGAATGATACACTCCACTTGGCCTGACAATACGGTAGCCATTCCCCCAATTTCTTTTGCTACTTGGTAGGAAAGAGCTTCCAATACTAAGCTAGCCTCCTTATTTCCATGAGCAGACATAAAAAAGGCTTCCCGAATATCGGCAGTGCCAAGGTAAGCATATATCCCACCTTTATAATTAAGGATCTCTTTTAATTCATCAAAGGTATAGGTACCAGAAAAAGCAAGCCTTACTAACTGCCCTACCGGCAGCCCGCCACAACGATCGGGAGAAAGAGGTCCCTCTTCTTTCGGATTATTGACGTCAATCATTCTTCCCAGCTTATGAGGTGTTACAGAAATTCCTGTACCTAAATGAGCCACAATCAGATTCATCTCTTCGTATTTTTTCCCAAGCTGCTTTGCTACTTTACGAGCTACGGCCTTCGTATTTAAAGCATGAGATAAGCTAATCCTTGGCAAATCAGGTAAGCCAGATATCCTTGCCACTGGCTCCATCTCATCTACAGAGACAGGATCCACAATATAAGAAGGAATTTTTAAAAATTCGGCTAAGCCATAGGCCATGATAGCCCCTAAATTTGAGGCATGTTCACCTCTTTTTGCCTCTTTTAAATCATTCACCATTTCTTGCGTAATTTTATAGGTTCCGCCTTTAAGAGGCTTTAATATCCCCCCCCGGCCTGCAACTGCATTAAATGTAGAAAGCTCAATCTTTTCTACTGCTAATTGTTCTAGAATAATTCGCAAACGATACTCATACTGGTCTAATAATTTTGCAAATAGGCTGATGTCAGCAGCAGAATGTTCCACTGTCCTTTTAATAAGCAGCGTTTCTCCATCATATACAGCAAATTTTGTAGAAGTTGCTCCAGGGTTAATCACTAAAATTCTTTCTTTTAACAGGCAATGCTCAGCCATAATCCCCCTCCAGCTACTAGTACCTTGTCAGCCATTATCCTATCATTTTAAATTTGACAAGATATTAGGTAAAATTCACATAAATATCTCAACATTCAGACTTCTTTCTTACTATTTATTTCCTTATTCTTTTAAAATATCCTGCTTACTAACTATATTCTCTCTATCTACTTTTTAGAAAACAGAAAAATGCTGCTCGTCCTTAAAAATAAGACCTTTTGGACTGCAAATGCGATAAGAATAGGAAGAAGTTAGTGCATACTAAAAATAAAGAGCAGACAGGTATACCTGTCTGCTCTAAACATCATTCTCTATTTTTTAGTTGCCGCAGCCAAATTCATTTCACATTTTTCAAAATCTAAAGTCGTAAAGTAATCTTCAATTGTTTCTGCCCGGCGAATCATCTTAACTGTTCCATCAGCTGTTAACAGCAATTCAGCAGAACGTAATTTACCATTATAATTAAACCCCATCGCATGTCCATGAGCACCTGCATCATGCATCACAACAATATCACCAATGTCAATACGTGGCAAGTTGCGGTCAATAGCGAATTTATCATTATTCTCACATAAAGAACCTGTCACATCATACACATGATCAAGGGGCAGAGCTTCTTTTCCTGCAACCGTAATATGATGATAGGATCCATACAAGCCAGGACGCATCAAGTTAGCCATACATGCGTCAAGTCCTACATAATTTTTATAGATTTCTTTTTTATGAAGCACAGTAGAAACCAGATAACCATAAGGGCCTGTAATCATTCTGCCGCATTCCATGGTGATTTTTAAAGGATGCAGTCCATTGGCTACAATCTTTTCTTCATAGACTTTTCGAACACCTTGACTGACAGCGTCCAGATCTACAGCCTGCTGCTCGGGACGATACGGAATACCAATTCCGCCGCCCAAATCAATCATTTCAATGCGAATTCCTAGTTTTTGATACACTTCAACGACTAAATCAAACATCATTGCTGCCGTAGCCACAAAACTATCAGGATTTAACTCATTGGAAATTACCATGGTATGCAAGGCAAAGCGTTTTACGCCCTTACTTTGAATCATCTTATATGCCTCAAAAATTTGTTTTCTGGTTAAGCCATATTTGGCCTCTTCCGGATAACCGATAATATCGTTGCCGCCTTCCAGTAAAGGACCTGGATTATAGCGAAAAGATATTAATTCAGGTAAGCCTACATGTTTTTCTAAATATTCAATATGGCTAATATCATCAAGATTAATAATAGCTCCTAGGTCTTTAGCTGCCTGATACTCTACTGCAGGAGTATCATTAGATGAAAAGATAATGTCTTCTCCCACAATTCCAGATTGCTTGGATAAAATGAGTTCGGGTAAAGAACTACAATCAGCACCAACGCCTTCTTCCTGCAGTATTTTTAAGATATGAGGATTAGGAGTCGCCTTTACAGCAAAATACTCTTTAAATCCTGGTGCCCAGGAAAAAGCCGCTAATAATTTACGGACATTATTCCGAATCGCCTGCTCATCATAAATATGAAAAGGAGTCGGATAGTGCGCAATAATTTCCTCAAGCTCAAGCTTAGTAAATGGTAATGTTTTTTCTGCCATAGTAATGTTGTACCTCCTGAATTGTTATTATAGATTCTAAAACTTCTTCTCATTCGTTATGAAGCAAGCCTCTAGTAAAAAAGTAAAAGCGGCCTGCGAAAAAACTATTCCGCAAACCGCCATAAGAATTCAAATGTTCTCACAACCAGCAATGCAGATAGCACTCCATCCAACTTGGATGACAGTCTTGCACTTATTCAATACAAAACCAATAAACGGGTTTTGCCAAACCCTTCTACTTCGGCGGATATTCCTTTTTGCATCTTTCATCGCTGGCAACTCTAGATACATATTCTTAATATACCGCGCCTCTATCTTACCTTATTTATCTTGTTATTTTTATAAGTATAGACTAATCTAGTTTGTCATGTCAACTCTTATTCTATTCTTTTATTCATTTTCTACCTTGGTTTGACTAAAATTGCTGGATTCATATATAAATCATATTGTTCTGCACTAACTTCTCCAGTAGCCAAAGCAGATTCTTTCAGTGTAATACCTTCTTTTGCAGCTCTTTTTGCAATCTGTGCTGCTTTATCATAGCCAACAAGGGGCACTAAACCAGTAATGAGAATCAATGATTGATGTAAATAAAAATCAATTACATCTTCTCTTGGCTGTATGCCAACTGCACAATTTTCATTAAAGGAATGTATGCCATCAGCTAATAAGTTAATGGATTGGAGCAAATTATACACAAGTACAGGCATAAATACATTCAATTGAAAATTTCCCTGACTAGCAGCAAAAGAAATCGTTGTATCATTGCCAAATACTTGTGCTACAACCATGGTCAAAGCCTCTGATTGAGTAGGATTTACTTTCGCCGGCATAATAGAGCTGCCTGGTTCATTCTCAGGTATTTTAATCTCACCGATACCGCAGCGTGGACCACTTGCAAGCCAGCGAACATCATTGGCAATTTTCATCAAGTCTGCAGCTAAGGCTTTGATGATGCCATGAACTGCCACCACTTCATCCTTGCTTGTCAAAGCATGAAATTTATTTGGTGCAGTATGGAACTGCTTTTCTGTTAACTTAGTAATTTCTGCAGCAATTAATTCACCAAATCCGACTGGAGAATTAATACCTGTACCGACAGCAGTCCCTCCCATTGCCAAATCTCGCATGAAATTAATACCGATAGTCAGCATTTCTTCATTTCTTTCCAGCATCCGCACCCAGCCGCTTATCTCTTGACCAAAAGTAAGGGGAGTCGCATCCATCAGATGGGTTCGGCCAATTTTAATGATATGATTATATTCCTCTGACTTTTGCTGTAACGTTTGTTTCAGCGCTGCAATTGCCGGCAGCAATTTATCAATTACCAAACTAACTCCAGCAACATGTATGGCAGTAGGAAAAATATCATTAGAACTTTGGGATTTATTTACGTGATCATTGGGATGAACAACAACGGTTCTCCCATTTTCCGCTAATAATTGATTTGCCCGATGAGCAATTACTTCATTCACATTCATATTAAACTGTGTGCCACTGCCTGTCTGCCACACAGATAAAGGGAAATTCCCATCTAATTTGCCTGCCAGTACTTCATCACACGCTGCTACAATAGCATGAGTACGCTCTTCATCCAATAGATTCAGTCTATGATTTACTATAGCAGCTGCTTTTTTCAAAGTAGCAAATACGCCAACTAATTCATAAGGAATCTTTTCTATACCAATACGAAAATTTTCAAAACTACGTTGGGTTTGTGCTCCCCACAGCTTATCCTTTGGTACACGTATTTCCCCCATTGAATCCTTTTCAATACGATATTCCATACAAAAACCCTCCTCATTATCAATTGAATCTGCTTTTGCTGTAGTCCAGACTAATACGTAAGAAATAATAAACCATTATTCTATCTCTTCCCTATCTACAGTAACAATCCTGCTGCTATATTAACTTTTAACAAGAAAATATTTTGAAACGAGAAGATCTTTTTAACCGCAGAGTCGCAGAAAACACAGAGAAATAAAAACTCTCTCTGTGTTCTCTGCGACTCTGCGGTTAAGTTACTTTTGTATTAAGCTCTTTCGACTGGTACAGTGTTGGCTCCATGAGCCATGACGGTAATTGTGTATTCACTCTTGTTGATTATTTTTTCAGCCATGATGATTGCCTCATCCAAGCTGGGCGCAGTCAGCATGCCTGCTTTCTCAAAAAATTCCTTATTTTGAGGTAATGAAACAACAATATGTGGAACGTCTTTTGCCATATATCCCAGTTTTAGTGCAATGAAGCCTGGAACGGTAAAACCTTTTCGTAAAGCCACTTCTCGCTCATACAGAGAATCATAGTTAAACCAACCGCTAAAATCAGGCGGCTCCATAATATCACGGCATTCCAGCAGTAAAATCACTACGCCGGTTGTTTTTACCGCCATGAAAGAGTTACCAATTGTTTTCGATCCCTGATACAGATTAATATCTTTGGGGAAACCTCCAGCAGAAGCAATGACTAAATCAGTTTTTCCATTTATCGGAACGCCAAATATCTCATTAGCCATTTTGCATCCTTGAAGCCAAGCCTCATGCCAATGACCAGCAACAAAAGAGGCAAACTGCCCTTCTGGTGTAAACACCGCATTTAGTAAGAAGGCTGGTTTCAGTAATTCTGCCATTTCCAGCATATCTGCATGCATGGGATTGTTTTCCAATTTACCAACAGTACATTCTGTACTTATCCCCTGTCCAACCACTGCATGAAGACATAAACTATGATTTTCCTGAATTGTGCTATAAGAGGAAATACCCGGCATGATAGCTTTACGTCCACCACCAAAGCCAGCCATTAAATGATGTACAATACCGCCCGTTAAAATAACTTTATCAGCATTTACTACATGCTTATTCAAATAAACATCTTTTCCACGTGAAGTTTGACCCACATAAACAAATTCATCCGTTTCTGGCGCATGACTTTGCAGGATCGCTATACGTTTCACAATTTCCTGTCCAAAGGTCAAAACATTTTCCTCATGAGTATGATGGCGGTGAGCACCAAGTGCAACAATCAGTGAAACATCTTCATCAGGTATACCAGCTTTATTCAGTTCATTCAGCAAAGTAGGTAAGAACAAGTCATGGCGTACCCATTGACGAGTTATATCACTAGCAACAATGATTACTTTATCACCTTGCTGTATTACATTTTTTAAAGGCAGTGTACCAATTGGATTATTCAGTACTTCACGAACAGCAGCTTCTACATCTATAACTGCTTTCGCTGGTTTACCCTCCACAACATTTATCACACGTTCTTCTGGCAAAGCTACCTTAATCTCACTATCACCAAAACCAAATGAAAATTCTTTCAACATCCAGCATCTCTCCTATGCAATCTTTTCCAGATTATTATTTTCCTTTAGTACTAAAGGTGTATCAGGCTTGACGGCTAACCATGCAACAATACCAATCACGGCTGAAGCTGCAGTTGTGAGAATGGCTGCCTGCCAGCCATAGTTCGTTGCAACCCATGCTGTAGTAACCGGAGCAGCAATACCTCCCATATTCCCCCAGAAATTCATCCAACCAGTTATTGATCCAGCAAACTTACCTCCAATGTCGAGGCAAGCTGCCCATGAAGCATTAAAAGTAAATCCTAAAGACCCCAAGGATATCGTTAGCCATAATACATTGAGCCAAGGCACAGTTGCCACTGCTCCCAAATAAAGAGTTATACAGCAGATAATTAATCCAAGAATACCAAATAAAGTGCGGGCTTTATGCTTTGATACACCGGAGGCCACTAATTTATCACTGATATAGCCGCATGTAGCCGTTACTATACATAATGCCGCCCAAGGAAAGGAAGCAGCAATCCCCATTTTCTGCAAAGAAAAATTTTGAGCCTCTATTAAGTATAATGGCAACCAAGCTAAAAATACATACATAATATAATCGGTTATAAAATATTGAATCCCAACAGCCCAAAACTGAGAAGATCCCAAAAAAGCGCGCCAAGGTGCCAGCTCTTTTTTATCACTATCTGCCATTAGACCGTCTTCTATATAATCTGCTTCTGCAGCATTGGTAAAGCTACTATCACGAGGAGTATCTTTGGCTAAATAGTACCAGAGTGCTGCCAATAGCAAGCCCACTCCACCGAAAATAATAAATACGGAACGCCAGCCAAAGTTCATCAATAATACGATCGTAAGCGTCGGACCAACAACAGGTCCGAAAAATACACCGCTTAACATAAATGAAGAGGCACGCCCTTTTTCATTATTATTAAACCAACGATAGATAAATCTTCCAAATGCCGGTGCCATAGGACCTTCTCCTATACCAAACAAGCTTCTTGCCAAAATAAAGGATGTAAAGTTACTACACGCTCCTGTTAATACTGTAAATGCTGACCACCAAGTAGCCGCTAGTGCCAGAACCCTCCGATGTCCCCAGAATTCAGACATAATTCCACCCGGTATTTGCATAAAAGCATAGCCAACAAAAAAAGCTGTTTGTATAAAACCCATATCCATTTTGCTAAAGCCTAATTCTTGCATAATAGTGGGAGTGGCTACTGATAAGTTAACTCGATCCATATAAGAAATAAAACTAATAAAAAACATAAGTCCAGCTAATTTCCATCGAAAATTTGTTTTTGTCTGTCCCATACGATAATCCTCCTCATTTATGAATATAAGTGTTTTTACAATGGACTTCTATTCATATTATCACATTATACTTTTGTTAAGTTTACATGTCAATTGACTAAATATATTTTTCTCCAATTATCCTTGACACCAGGTAGAAACTCATGCTACTATTACTTTCATCAACTGCATACAATCATCAAGAGTTAGTCGAGGGTATTGGCCCGATGAAGCTACGGCAACCACCGCAAAATGCGAACGGTGCCAATTC